>JAFGMA010000188.1 GCA_016927835.1 Candidatus Zhuqueibacterota bacterium
ACAAATTAGTATTCCCTTAAGGGAAGCCAGTAACAATGCCCTTTTAGGGCTAAGCAAGCCACCGGCTATGCCGGTGGTAATGACTCAGTTTGGCTCCATTATTTTTTCTCAGTTTGATTTTAAGCATAGCCTTTCCAGGAGTTGTTCCCCAAGAGCATAAAAGAATTGGCTCTGCAAAGAGATACGAGAAGGATATAATAAAACTTGAGATATGTCTACCAGTGTAAAATTCGGATTCAAACACAACAGATAAGATAATGCCAAACAGGAAGGAAAATAGAAAAACATCGATCATTCTCGCCCAATACCTTACCCATGGTCGAATTTGAGGACCTGAAGCATGGCTTTTCCTTAGAGTCGTACAATGGTCATTTCCATTAGGAGGCATGCTCCAAGTTGCAGCCCACATAGTGTTGTTTTTTGAAGGGCTAGGTGCTGGTGCCTTTACTACAATTTTTTCCTCATCCGGCGGCGCCATTTCGCACCCGTATACTGAGCAGCCATTGTTCTCAAGCCAGCATTCTGAATGATGGGGAGTCTTGCATACTGGACATTCTTGAATGTGGTCTGTTTCAGCAATTTCAGTCTGGCAATATGGGCAAAATCCCGAGCTTTTTGAACCAATTGCAGGTTGGACGGTACTATCTGTTTCAGGTCTTGGCACAACAACTATGCCCGAACAAAAGTTACAAGTGCCTTTTTTACCGATCATCGAAGTATTGACTGAAAGGTTTTTTCCACAGTGTGGGCAAGAGAACCTGAAATCGCTCATAATGATTCTGAATTCCTTTCTTTTTCTAAATAAGAGAAGGTATATCTTCCGATTTGTATGATATCCCCGCTTTTTAGTATTCTCTGCGCTTTGTTCTCAATGGGCTGACCTGAAACTGCAACGGGACCGAAAGCGGTAATTATAGACTTGTTCGCTTGGTATTCAATTGTTGCATGACATTCGAGAATAGATGGATCTTTAAAAAGGAATATCATGTTGGATTGTGCTTTCCCAATAGTCACATGATTTTGGTAGAGTATAAATTGTTTACCTGCAAGAGGACCGCTCGATACATACAGCCAGCGGTCTTTCAAGGCATTTTCGACCAATCCAATAGCGATTCCGGTGCTCATGCCCATGATACTCATGCCAATCGCCCTGCTAGCTTCGCCGCCCTGCGTCAACAAGCAAATCGGATCAAACAGCAATCCCCCGATAAACGCACCGATAGCGCCGCCCAGGATGCCATAGGAGGCCTTTTTTCCTGATTTGCTGACAATACCAAAAATCAATCCCCCTGCCATACCAAAAGTCGCCCAGGCAATTGCACGACAGATCCAGAAGATTGGATTTGTTGCCAAGTTTTCCGCCGCTGCTCCCATATTCACCAAAAAAATAGTAAGAAAAATGAAGATCGTACCTCCGATCCCAGCAAAGATATATCCCAGAACAAACCCAAGCACGATGGCGGCCAGTCCCCGCAACAAGGCACGTTTCCATGAACGTTCCACAAGACTCTCCACGACCCCTAAATTCACGCATATTAGGATAGCCATGAGCGGGAACATCAACTCTTCGCCCCAACCACGATTGCTATATCCGTCCTCAAATGTGGGTTCGCAAATCGCCCAGGCCAAAAAGGCACCCATCAAGCCCGCTGCGCCCAGATAGAACCAGCTTTTCAGCAAGATGCTCCCGCCGCCAGAAGTTCCAGTGTCCGTTGTCAGATACTGGTTGTCAATTACGGTGCCCCAGCTTTGGTTTTCGAATGATTGCACCTGTCCGGGATCGATCTCTTCAGCCTTGTCTAAATCTTCCCACGTGATTTTAATTTTTGCGGCATCATCACTCATTTTTCACCTCTGTATCATTATTTTGGTCTGTGTTTTTGCCCGCATGAGATTTCGTATTGGCTGTCCCTCTCCTGGGCGATTGCGCTGACTCCTCTTTCGATTCATTCGATTTTTCAGCTGTCGTATCGGATCTCTCCGGTTGGTGTAAATTTTCGGCCTCCCCTGCCAATGGATGGTGTCCGCCGCGAATTCCGTCAATTATTTTGGGGGCAGTCCTACCAGTCCGGTTTCCACTTGAAGGCGCACTTTGAAGCGCTAACATTAGAATTACAGCAATGAAAATTAGCAAGATACTTATTGCCCCCAGAATCAGCCACGGTCTCTGAAATATCCGGGATAATGTTTTGCGAGGATTCGACGGTAGCATCTGCGACTGGTACACCACCGCTTCAACTTGCGGTGATCTGTACTTCACCCTGTCGGTGTCGGCGATGACCTCGAAGCGACGGATGCGCTGGACTTCACCGTCCACCCAGCCAAAGCAACCTTCCTCTTCAGAATGCGGATCGTTAACCAAGGCAAGTTGACCGGGATCATCGAAGAAATTTTTGTGAATGAAAAGATCATGTTCTGAAAGGAAAACACCAAAGCCAGGATGCGAGTGATACCAGCCAACGATTGATAGATGAGGATAGGATTTACTTTTATTTCGGTGGATTTGTACCCACGCGTCCTGAGTGAATGTTACGTGCATTTCTCCTTGCGCTGCTCCTTCAGCCGGAACAATGCCTTCCACGATCGTTTCCTTTTTTGACTTCTGTCCGACAAGAACACCACAGATATCTTTATTCAACGACTTGTGTGCATGTTGTCGAATACTTTGCAATGCCGAACTGTATAAGATTACAGAAACAGCCTGCTCTCTTAAGTATTTATTATTATGCTTGTTCCTGCTCAACCTAAATTTTCTTTGACTGTGTCCGGCAAAATAATTTTTTCTAATCCGAGCCATTTTTTACTCCAAGAAGAGATTGCCCGAAACCTTTTTTATGATTCATTTATCAAAATATGAATTTTTCGTTCCATAGACCGCGCCACAAAAACATCGTATGCTGGAAGTCCAATTTGTCTGATTGTTTTATTTCCAAAAGTTTCCTTTCCTGTGAAACTGTGTATTGTCAGGACTTCGCGTACTTCACCATCTTTGGGACATAATCCATCCGAATATGATAACTTGCCCACACAAGCAAGTACTTCCGTTTTAGTTTCACAGCGAGGACAGCGAAGGCTATGAATTATTTCTCGACTGAATTCCAATGTGATTTCATTTGCATTCAGTTTATCCTTTGCGAAAATATGCAAATCCCGAAGTGTAGTTTCTGAAGATTTTCCCTGCCATTGATGTATCTGTTCGTAGGTCTCATGACTGAAGCACTCGGTTTGCGGAGTGTAATTGATCACATAAGACGTGTGGTTAATTCCCTCAAAAATAAAGCCTTTTCCGGCGAGAACCGGCAGCCCGTGGAGTAGTTTCAGTGCCTCCTGAACCTGAATTCCCGCGATGATTGATGAAATTGTCGGTGTGGTTGGTGTCTTGCCCAATTCCATTTCTTCGCGTGTTAATAAATTGCAGGCTCTTCGTCGCTTCAATATTTCCCAATCTACTTCTCCAAGTGTACACTCATAACATGGCGGTTTTCCGGGCAAAAAAACCCGTGCAACGCCGCTAAGACCTTCAATAGCTCCGTCTATCCAGGGACGATTCATTTTCCAGGCGGCTCGGTTGATCCAAAGGCGAGCTTCTCTGTTATCCAATGCACCGATAATGATATCTGCCCAACGAAAAATGCCCAGCCCTATATCATGTATCACATTTCCATTTATGCCGTTTATTTTGCATTCTGGATAAATGTCACGTGTGCGTTCGGCTGCAACTTTTGCCTTGCTGCAGCCAATATCGGAAGATCTGAAAAGAACGCTCCGGGAGAGATTAGAGTTCTCAATTGAATCCATATCTACAACGAGAATGCGTCCCACGCCGAGCAAAGCCAGGTTTTTAAGTACTTCATTTCCTAAGGCGCCGGCGCCAACTACCAGCATCTTTGAAGCACGAAGTTTCCGTTGATCCCACCACTCAATCTGTCCAAAGCGACTGAAGCGCCCTTCTTCCAAATCTTTTGATGATATGGAGAGTGGACTGCTATTCGTATTCATTTAAGCTACCTGCAGTTATTTCAGGTTGTAGCCTCAAGTTATCCCCCTCGTGCACATCTGCATCAGCCAATGTTTGTTGATCCTGAAGTTGGCGACCTGAATTTTTATGATGAAATTTGTAACTAAGAGGAGCGCCGTCTGGACCGATTTTGGGGAGATTGAGTCGTTCTATAAGAACACTAATCAACCTATTTACAGGCGCGTCATCAGGTACCTCAACTGGTATACGTTTATTCTCAGTTGAGTCAAATACTGTTACATTAATGATTCCCATATATTGCTTTCCTTTATCGGTATTATTTATCATTATGCACGACCGCTTATTCTACAATATTTAATTCTTGTTTTTGAACCTTAAAAATAAGTCTGAAATTTCATCTCTGCCTTTGGGATTCAGTATCCAATTATTGGAAGTCAACAAAGCATCTGCGCTGATCGCAAAATTCAGGTTTTCTGCATTTGGGCGCTTCCTTTTATCAAGAACACACTGAACAATTCCTGCCAACCGACCGCGATTGTCATATACGGGACCACCACTATTTCCTGGGCTAACAGGTGCAGAAATTTGAATTCTTTCATCATCCCGTTTCTGCGAAATAAGACCATTTGAGATGCTGAATTCAAGCCCTTCAGGATGACCAATGACATAAACCTGCTCACCAATTTCTATGCTGCTATAGTCGCGAATTGGTTGTATAAACTCTGCTGTTGCCGGCTCACTGCGCGTCCATAACAATGCCAGATCTAAGATTTGATGAATGCCAACGACATTAGAAACCGCATGTTGTCCATCCTGCATGGTAATGTTAATTACCTGATCCATATTATAATTTCGAGAAAATTCATCAATAACATGTCGGCTAGTCAGTATTAGACAACCTGTTTCATTTACCAGCACAGTGACGCCTGCGCCACTCGCTTGAGCACGATTTCCTGCTGTGCCTGATTCTGCTTTCCGTATGGCGACAACAAGGGGAGATAGCTTTTGAACAATCTCCTTTCCCGAAAGCGCATCTATTGATGGAAGTAGGGGTAAATTAGAAAAGGTAATCGGGGAATCAGCATCCTCAGATATTTGTGTTCTATTCGGAGCGCGAAATAGCAATGCTAAACCGATAAGCATCCACAAGAATCCGCTTGTTAACAATAGACAACAAAGGTGAAATGTGGTGGAGTACCTTATTGCTAGTTCTTTGCGGCGATTAATGACTAAGCTCACAATGGTAGCACCAAAGAGAAGCGGTGGCACCAGAATGAGCAATCCTGTGAGAAAGCGCCACCAAAGGGGCATAAACTGGGTCTTTGGTAATATTTCTATAGGAGACGTTTCCGTTTCGGCAATATCATAAGGCGTAATTATAATTTTATTCAAAATGTACCTCAAAGATGATCATTAGCGCAATTTCAAAAATCTTTTCAATTTATTGATAATCAAATCCTATTACAACCATGAAATACCTGGCATTTAGGTGGGAGCAAATAAAATTAGATAAGAATACGATTTCTCAAAATCCGTAAAAAATCCTTATCTCAAAAAAAGATTACTCTGCAAATGGAAAACGAAACAAAAGAAAATTTTAAGAAACATGCAGCGGAGATAGATACTCTTTATCATAAATTGATAATCTTTTAACTTGATCAAATTAAGCGATATCTCGAATATACCTGCAATGAAAAGATATCGGTGAAATTTATTCGTGCTTTTCTGCTATATTTTTGTAATAAATAAGCTCAATATTATAATTGGGTAAGCTTTGTTGGTTTTTTCATCGAATTGGATACAAAGCGATTTTTTGAGGCGAGACAGTATTCTGGAGTCAAATCTATTTGCAAATAATGAAAATAAAAATGCTTGAATGATCTTAATGTGTGACGAAATTCTCCACCGATAAATCCCCCCAATCTAAATCCATTCATCATCAAAGCAATTATCTTTTATCGCGAAAGGCTTGGATTGTTGCAGCAAAAGCCCCGTCACAATCGACTGCAAAGGATCAGCAGCAGCCTGAAGGCTTGGCTCCAAACCACTTCAAACCATCTCACTAATCCTCAAGCAAAACCGAATATCCCCATCAGGCGGAACCTGGTCAGCCACGTCCAGCGCGAAACGCCGCTTCCCCCAGCAATTTAGCACCTTTTCTACGTGCGTCTTCATATCCGCCCGGGAAATCGGTGGCGCGGATGTGATACCCGGAACACCGCTCCAGAGAATGACATCGGCAATAGAATGTGTGGCTGAATAGTATCGGCATCGACACAAAAATCCGTTCCGCAGGTGCAGCAGGAGCAATTGTCAACAGAAATCAGAGACCAATAATATTCAGAGTCGAAGAGATATGAGATGATTGGGAGTATATGAGTCAAACCTGTTGCAACTAAAGACATATAAAGAGGAAGAGTTGGTTGAAGAGAAAAAAATTAGTGCCGCAGTTGTTAAAAACCGGAAAAAACAACCGATGATTGGCACACGAAAAATTCAATATAATGTGCAAAAGCAAAGGTGCGGTTCAGACCGAGGACGACAATCCTAATATTGATTTCTTGAAAATGAAGGGCTTTAAAATTAGCATTAGCCAAATTATAAATAGCGGCAAAAAGTTTTTCACCGTAAATTCAATTTCGCCAAATTTTGTATTGCTTCTACTCGCGTCCGCTATTTTCAGGATGCCTCAAAAACTTCATGATTCGGGGTTCGGTATTTTAAAGCGAATCATGAATATCGAATATTGACCACGGAATGACGAAGTAAAAGCAAAACTTCACGATTCGATACTTAAATCTGAATTGATGTTTCATTTACCCTTTATTTAAAGCAGCCTGAATTTCTTTCTTTAGAGGAGCAAGTTCATTTTTGTCTATACACTCCAGGATATCTTCAAATAGAATTTTCCATTTTCGTTTAGACATAAATCAAATTTTCCTTGACATAATCCATCATTTTAGGCTTAATGGCATTTACAGAGACAAGGTCGACTTTCATTTGCAAGAGTGGTTCCAGTTCTTCGGCGAGAGTCGCAAAATCAAGCCCGATTGGTTTTTTAAACTGGACCAGAATATCCAGATCACTATTCTCAGATGCTGTTCCTCTAGCATAAGATCCAAAAATCGCGAGAGATTCTACACTGTATTTTTTTTCTAATGATGGCTTATGACGAGATAGATCATTTTTTAGTTCTGATAATGTTTTCACTTGTTACCCCGTGAAAAATAATAACAGACATTTTCGTATAGGTATCGTTCGCACCGAATTTAATAGCCTCATTCTTTACAGTTTATAGCTTTATATTGATTCATTTACTTCAATATCCTGTAATCTCTGTTCTATTAAAAGATTCGCTAGAGTTTCGGTGCTTAATCCTCTAATTTGTGCCAATTTATGTACACGATTAAGCAGATCCTTGTCAACAGGAATATAATAGCGACGACGAGCGTTGGGTGAAATTTCAAATTCTGCGGGTTCTGTTTGGTCCCAATAGTCAGCCAGGCTGTGTTTGTCCCAAAACTCTGCCATTTCTTTATAATTATCAAATTCTGGAATTTTTTTAATTTTGCTCATATTGTTTCCTCTCTTTCCGATTCATATCACGAGCACTTAAAATTAATGCTTCTTTATTCGTTTTATATATAAAAAAGATAATAAGATATCTTCCAGCATTTGTTTATCCAAGAGCTGCGTAAAGGTCTTCCCCTGGAATGTGTCCTTTCTGTACTTTACGAAATAGTGGTTTACTAAAAAGTACTTGATCAACTTCTTCTGGAGACACATTGTGTTTCCAATCCAATTTGTCAACAACCTCTGGTAACCAAATGATGTCAACAATTTTTAACATATACTCGTTAAGGGTTAAAAAGTAACATTAGTTTGTCGTTGCGAGTAGCGAGGTACGAGCGACGAAGCAATCTCATAACCTACTGTAAACATAGAGATTGCTTCGCTCCACTGCGTTGCGCTCGCAATGACATGCTTAAGAATATTATGTTACAAACTAACCCTTAATAGGTATATATCCTTCCTGATCGAACCTTCAATTGGATTTTAATGATCTAAGGTGCATAACAGAATTTAAAAATCTTTTGTGAATAAGTCAATACCTTTGTGCTTGATCCACATTCAAAAATATATATATTTTGAATATATAAAGCAATTATTTTATTTCAAATTTCTCGGGAATATTGAATCGTGAACATTGAATATCGAAAAATGAAGTTTTTATATATTTCGGGCGTCGGTGCTTGATATTCATCATTCATATTTTAATGTTGATTTTGCAGCACAATTATTACCAACCAAGCGCCCATAATCTATTAGCTGCCCTACCTTCAACAGCAGCTTGAAGACTGAACGTCAAACCACTTCAAACCATCTCACTAATCCTCAAGCAAAACCGAATATCCCCATCGGGCGGAACCTGGTCAGCCACGCCCAGCACGAATCGCTGCTTGCCCCAGCAGCTCAGTACCTTTTCTACGTGCGCCTTCATATCCGCCCAGGTATACGGTGGCGCGAACATGATGCCCGGAATGCCGCCCCACAGAATGACATCGCTATTTTCCGCGATTCGGGCGATTTCTTCAACGTCGAGATCGCCGCCGGGGTGGGGAGTAAGCGCCTCTATCGCATCGAATCCGACAGCGATCAATTTGGGAAGCAATCCCCTGACCGCACCGTCGAGATGTACCGCCGCTTTGATGCCGGCTGCATGCAGGCGTTCGAGGCGCTGCTGGTGCGCATCCGCCATATAAGCGTCGTAAAAGCCGGTGAGATTATCGCTGGAGAGATTATCCGGGAAATGAACAACCGGGGGACGCAGCCTGCAAATCTCATCCAGAATCGGTGCTTCCTGTTCCGCCATCAGGTCCAGGGCGCGCCGCACCTTTGCCTCGCAATCTATAAGCAGATAGGTTGCAGATTCAATCCCAGCCCACTCGTACACGAACGCCGCCAATGGAGACCGCGGAAGTCCGATGCACGGCAGTCCGTCATACGCCCGCCAGAGCGACAGCCTTTGGTTGTAATCCGCCAGATTGGATGGCTTTAGCCTGCGATGCTCCAGAATGTGCAGCAGAATGTCCAGATCCGTTTCGGTTTCGATGTAGTGTTTCTTGACGCCGGTGGAACAACTTGAAGCCAGCCAGACACTCGATTCACTGACTGTTCCCTCAGGGGTATGAATCCGTTTTAAATGCTGGTCGTTGCGCATGATTTGGGAAAATTTTATCGATGTATCGTATTCGGGAGTTGCCGCCCAGAATTTTTCATAATAATAATAAGGCATGATGCCCAACGATCGATGTAATTCGAGATAGCCGCGCTCGGTCGACCATGCGGCATCAGCCTTGCCGCTGGCTTTTTGGGCTTCCAGCCAATACGATATATCAGCGGTCCAGATGACACCTGCGGTTGGGTCGCCTGAGAGCAATCTTAAAAATCTTTCGAGCATGTTCTTCAAAATCGCCTCATTTATTTGTTTGTGGTTATGGCGCAGCAGTTACATTTTAATCCCAAATGAGTATTTAACTGCCAGGGTACTTTGACCGAAACAATAATCAATTCATCAAATCCTTGAACTATCCCCGATTTTTCTTGTGCCCTACAGTATCAAAAATGACTCAAAAAAATTCGCTTGACATTCTTGGAAAATATATTTATTATGCTATCACACTTTCAATGTTACTTCCTTGAAATTTTTTTTGCTCATCCTTCTTACGAAACAGGGGAGAAGCAAATCAATGATCAAATTTATTTTCCGTGCTATCAGCTTTCGATGGATCCTCATTTTCCACCTTCTCTTTTTCATTCCCGCAGGATTTGCGCAGCACCTCAGCAGCATTGGCATCTCAGGCTATGCCGCGTTTCCAATAGGCAACCTGGCGGATTGGTATAGCCTGACACCTGAGATCGGAACGGAGTTGCAGTTTAAGCCGCGCTCCAACCTGGGCATCGAGCTTCAATATCAATTCGCCTATTTCGGCAATGGAGCAATTGAAGAAAAAGCTTTTCAGTGGCCCGTGGATAAAGCGTATTATCAATCACCCCAAGCTGATGCCAATATGACCACGCATTCCCTGCAGGTCAATTTTCTATTCTATGTCAACAAGCGAACCGTTCTCGGCAAAAATATGATTCCGTATATTACGCTGGGCTCCGGATTCTTCGCCTTCCAAAATCATGTGGAAAACCTGATTTATCCGGGGCAGGCGAGTCGCCCTCTTGATACCTCTCTCAAATTGCCGGCTATCACCGACGAACAGGTTGCGCTGAGTGCAAATCTGGGCATCGGGCTCGATATTCCCGTTTCTCGTAAAATCAGTCTGGATCTTCGGCTGCGCTATCATCTGATCATGGGTACAATTCGACCTTTCGAAGATTGGGAGATGGAGGAAGTATTTCCCTTGCAGATGTTCGATTCAGGCTTATCAATCCAATATCAGCTTTAATACGCTTTCCCAATTCGCAAAAATTGAGGGGCAGATATGCAGCGAATGAAATTCATTCTTCCCATTTTATGCCTGGTTCTGGCACATATAACTTTTGTGCCTGAGCTTCATGCCGGTATCACCGGGAAAATAGCCGGCAAAGTAGTTGATGAAGGTGGCAATGCCCTGCCTGGCGCCAACGTCATCGTTGTCGGCACGCAGCGGGGGGCAGCAACCACAGCCGACGGATCGTTTGTAATTCTCTCGCTTGCGCCCGGTCGATACACCGTTTCGGCATCCATGATCGGGTACAACAAAATGACGCATTCCAACGTTGTTGTGAATTCCGATCGCACAACCGATCTCAATTTTACGCTCACTGAAGCCGCAGTCGAGGGGGAAGAGGTTGTGGTCACTGCCGAGCGACCATTGGTAGAAAAAGACCGTACCTACAGCGAATATCATGTGGAATCGCACGAAATCGAACGTCTGGTTGGCGTTGCATCGGTGGGCGAGGTGCTTTCACTTCAACCGGGTATGGATATTTACGGGCAGGGCAGTATTCGCGGCGGGGATATGAATTACCTCGCGGCGGATGTGGTGTTTTATGTGGATGGTGTCCGCGCAGTTTCCACTGATGGCTTGAATTTTCATAATTTTCTGGGAATTCAAAAATATTCAGTGGAATCCATCAGCATTCTAACCGGCGGATTGAGCGCGGAATACGGCAATGCCCAGGGCGGCATTGTAAATATTGTCACCAAAGAAGGCAGCGATAAACTCAAATTCTGGATTGAATACGGGCTGACACCTCCGGGAAAAAAACATTGGGGTGTCAATTATTACGATAGCCCGCTCCACCGGGGGCACATGCATTGGGATGATCCTCAATGGGTGAATGAAGTCGATTCATTAACCGGCAGCAAGGTGCATGAGCGCATCGATTACACCGATAAATGGGGGCAATATTTACAGGTCAATGTTTCAGGGCCTTTGGTGTTGCCCGGTCTGTCGTTTTTTCTCAGCAGCGAATGGAATCGGAGTGCATCCAGTGGTATCGGCGCTGAATTCTATTCAGATAAACCATATACGATCCCGCAGTCCAGCCTCAAGTTAACCTACAATGTTACCCCGTCGATTAAATTCAGGCTTGGCGGTGTGTATAACAGCTACGAAAGCTGGAATGGCGGACCCTCCCAGGGAGGGATAAAAGGGCTGGGTGATTCCGGCAGAAATATCTTCCTGCCGATGTATGCCGCTTCAGCCGGCAAAACCAGCTCAACCGATTTCACCGGCTACCTGTCGTTGACGCATCTGATTACGCCAAAATTGTATTATGATCTCCACGTTTCGTATACCGGTGCTGAACAGAAGGGGCTGGATGTTCCGGACTCGACCACTGAAACCCGGCTGGATGAAGATGGTTGGTTCCATATCGGGCGTACGGCAGTCACCTACAGCGAGACTGAGCGTAACCGGATTTCTGCCAAATTTGATTTATCGTACCAGGCGCCGTATAATCATTTTATCAAAACCGGTGTGGATTTCACGCAATTCGAAACCTGGGCGACTTCCTTCTACGAATTTCCGGATTACCGAAGCGTGCTGTATCTCGGGAAAAATCACCAAATCGGCAAGGCGCTCAATCCGCGACAGTGGGCGTTTTATATTCAGGATAAAATGGAATTCGAAGGACTGGTGGTGAATGCCGGTGTTCGCATGGACCGTTTCGAGCCGGAGTATGAATATCCTGCCACGATTGCTTTAGCAGCATCGAATTATATGTACAACACGTTCACCCGCCTGGATTACGAGGATCTGCGCCAGCGAAATTTGCTGCGAAAAGCTGAACCGCAAACTGTCTGGGCACCTCGTTTCGGTGTGGCGCATCCGATTACCGAACGGGCATCGCTGCATTTCTTTTACGGGCACATCTATCAATTGCCCAGCTTTTACACACTCTACGGCGAGCGCTGGATCAACCGCGATGGAACCAAAGACCTGGATCTGAATAAAGACGGGCAGATCGGTGTGTACGAGATCTATAATAATTTGAATGAAGCCGACTTTTTTGGCAATCCGAATCTTGGCTACGAAAAAACGATTAATTTTGAACTGGGCGCCGATTGGAATTTTTACAAAGATTATATCATCAGCGCCACCACCTATTATAAAAGCGCCAGCAACCAGGTGACATCGCCGGGAGAGGTGCATGTTCATTGGTGGGATCCGGCAAGCGCGATGTTCGAATTCGAATTTACGCAACAAGCGACAAATGGCGTCCACGAAGACATCCAGGGATTCGAAATCAGCCTGAGGAAACGCTTCAGCAATCATTTCGCGTTTGAACTCGCATATAATCTGCAATGGGCAACCGAAGGTCAGGCAGGTCTCGGAAGTGAATTCTTTGTGCCGGATTCCGAATTTGTGATGGCAGGTAATTTCTGGACGACCTATAAAGCCGATTCCACGGGCAGGGAAGTTCCGCAGTCAACATTCGCTTTTCTGCAAATCCGAAACGCGGTGAGTGCCAACAATTTTTTGGATTCGTTGCGCGCACTGGGTATGGACATGCAGCAACTGGAGGATACGCATATCTGGTCGGTGGAATTCTATGGCTCTTCTCCCGAAGAACCCAAACCCGGAAAAGATATCCGCTCCATCGGCAAAGCGCAAGTTTATGTCAGTACGCCCGGCAAATTTGGTCCCTTAGGCATTCTGGGAGATATTAATTTGAATTTGATCTACCGCCTGTCCACCGGGGCGCCATTTTTATATTCACCCCTGGGTGAAAAAGCCGAATGGCGGCATGCACCGCTCTACTACCGGTTTGATCTGACATTCGATAAAACATTCGGCAATTTTCATGGCATCAAACCGACATTTTTTCTTGATATACGCAATCTGTTCAATCAAAAACTCGTGACGACAACCAGCAGTGACTACATACGCTGGGGATTACATCAACCCCGACCGGATAATGAGGAATTCCTGAAATACGGAGATTATACGCAACATAGTTACGCTGGCAGTCCGAGGTACGTTCGGATGGGATTGCGCCTGAGTTTGTAACGCTTTTCCGAAAAACGCTTTTTCAAGTTGAGAGCAGCTCAATTTAATCCGGGAGCACGCTATGTCTGGTAGCAAACGATTAAAAATATTGATTGTGTTATTCGCTGTTCTGGTGCTGGCAAGTGACATTCTCGCTCAAAAAGAGATTATCACGCGCTTTATACCGCGGCATTTAACACGAGGAAAACTCTGGACTTCATTACGAAATAACGGATTGCAGGGCGGCGCGAATATCGATGGCGCAACCGGTCAGGATCAGGAGGGGCTCGAGTATCCGGGCAATGCGGTGCGCGAGTTGCATGATTTCGTGGAATATTGGCTCGATGTAGCTGCCGTAGTGCGCGGAGACCCGAATATTTTGGAAGTCCCCAATGCAACCAGGGCGAATAATTCCAGGGGAGAGGGCATCTGGGTGCTCGGGGTCGTCGAAGGCGATACGATGGTTTCGTACACCGGTCCGCGGGATTATACATCGGATATTCGAGTTTTGAACTATGATATTTCTAATAGTCCCGAAGCGCACCTGGGCAATAATTATGGTCCGAACGCTTCAAGGAGCAATTATTCGCCCTCGCACAAAACCATCCAAAATGAACCAGTCGAAATTCATAATTATCGCTACGGCGAATATATCGCAGACGATGAAGAAGCCGAAGAGATCATCATCAGCCAGTGGGAGAATAAGCTGGGCATTCGTATTACCCGAAAAGTGCGCGCCTGGAGTTATCAGGATTATGATGACTTTTTCCTCGTTGAATTGATTTTCGAAAATACCGGTAGTTCTGCTGTGGAAAACGCGTTTTTCGCCTTCATGAATGCGTTCAGTGTCTCGCTTTCGGGTCATACATGGGGAGCAGGTGCCGGAATGAGTTGGTCCGACTGGCGAACGAATAATGATTCGGTTCAGGACGATATTTACCGCTACACCGGTGCACCCAATTATACAGCAGATGTCAGCGATAACACGCAAACATTCGTAGGTGTCAAACTATCCTATCAGAGGGATGGAGATTGGTTCGCTACCACCTGGGACGACACCGGTGAACCGTATGTATCCCAGTTTGCGGCGCGCGGTGATAACGAACTCCAGGGGCAGTCGGAAAATCAACTGCTATCTTACGGCTATGTGGGTATGGGACCGGTTGCGGTGCAGCCGCCGTTTGTGAATGATCCCGAAACATATAAAGCGCCCGAAAGCCCGGAACAACCGTACGCTGTGAAATGGTGGGACAATAAATACGTAAAAACCGATGAAATCAATGAGCCATCGCGGCAGCGGCAAACGGATAAAGAAATGTATCAAATGTTAACCGATATCCGCGACGGCAATGTGATGGATAATCCCGCTGAACCCATGCTGGTGACGCACGCCCAAATTTATGGACCGTACAATCTTGCCCCGGGCGAAAAAGCCAAAATCATCCTGGCATTTGTCGCCGGATCAGCCGCAACCGCTTTAGGCGTTGACGAAATTACCTACGCACGTTCGGCGGATGCACAGGAAAAAATTATCCTGGGCGAAGAAGTGCTGTTCGAACATTATGAACGGGCAATATTTGCCTATGAAAGCGGCTATGATCTGCCGGATGCGCCACCGGATGTGGAATTCGAATTGGCGTTCAATGAATTGGGTCAGGTGCGAGTCAAATGGAACGATGCCTGCGACGATGCGCTCGATCCGGATTATGACGGCGCAGAAGCCCGTGATGTGGTTGCATATCGCGTCTACCGGTCGAATCCATCGTCATACAATTGGCATACTGGTCCGTGGGAGCTTGCCGGCGAAATTCAGGTCAACGATCCCCAGTATTATGATGCTGGCAGCGGAACTTATACATTCGATGATCCGCGCTCTTTCTCCGGCTTGAATTATTATTATAATGTGCGCGCGGTGGACTCAGGACACGACACCTGGTATGATCTGAATGGTGTCAATCACGGACCGATCCCGGCGCTCGAAGGCGGCTATGCAGCGCCTGAACAGCGTAACATGATCGCGGTGACGCCATTTCAGAAAAGCCAATCCCAGTACGATGCGTTCGAAGAGCAGATCCGGGTCGTGCCCAATCCGTTCCGGCTGGATGATCTGGATTTTGATCACCGGTATCCCGATGCTGCCGATCCGTTGAAAATCCGGTTTATTAATCTGCCGCGCCATTGCAAAATTCGGATATTCTCAGTTTCCGGCGACCTGGTTTTTGAGACAGAACATCGTTCGCTAGATTCGGCGGAACTATCCTGGCGTCACGAGGCGATTAATGTGACCGGTGAAGTGGTGAGTGGTTACTATTTTTGGGTGGTCGAGTCCTTGATGCCCGAAAGCAAAGGCAAGGTTCAAAAGGGAACGCTTGCCATTGTCAAATAAGAATTGCTCTAATCCAGCCGAAAGCCTTTTTCAGAAATCTGTCGGGAAAAGCTATTTTTGCATTCCGGCAGGTTTCATGCCGTGAAGCGCAAAGCCATATCCGTTTAGTGGAAATGGATACGCGATAATAGAGTCCGGTAGTGACTCGGTGAGGGATTTCGGTGTGGCGCATACGAGAGCAATTGTGTAAATTAAACTTCAATGAATGGTTATCCTATGAAAAGGCATGAAAACATCAAACGAACTTGTGCATGGACAGCCATCCTGGTGCTTTCATTGGCGGTTCAGTCGAGTTTCGGACAGCAGAATTTCAAGCGGCTTGGCAAATCCGGATTCACATTCCTGAAACTGGCGCCCAGTGCCCGAGCTGCTGCTATGGGCGATGCGTTTACTGCTGTGGCAACCGATGCCAGCGCGCTTTTCTGGAACCCGGCGGGTATGACACACATCCAGAGATTCGCTTACGGATTCACGTATGGGAAATGGATCGTCGATTCCCGCCTGACAACCGTCGCCGGCGCATACAAATTCGGCAGATTTGCAGCCGGGCTGAGCGCAATCAGCTTTTCGCCGCAGGAATTCGAAGAAACCACCATTTCCGCTCCTGGCGGAACCGGCAGGGTGGTTAGCGGCGGTGACATTGCGCTCGGGGCAGCGCTGGCAGTGCAATTCACCGACAAGCTTTCATTTGGCTGTAAGGTGCACTGGATCGAAGAAACCATCGATCACGACAAAACCAGCGGATTCACCGTTGATTTTTCAACGTTTTATCGCACCGGCTTCAGGGATATGGTTCTGGCGATGGCGATGAAGAAT
Source organism: Candidatus Zhuqueibacterota bacterium (assembly GCA_016927835.1). Taxonomy (GTDB): domain Bacteria; phylum Zhuqueibacterota; class Zhuqueibacteria; order Thermofontimicrobiales; family Sulfurfontimicrobiaceae; genus Sulfurfontimicrobium. The sequence continues at coordinate 16,670 of JAFGMA010000188.1, forward strand.
TTTGGACCGGAACAAAAATACCTTTATGAAAATTTTAAAATGCCGCTCATTTTCAATATCAGTTCGGCAATCAACGTCGTCGGCAGAAGCGGCAGCCCGATGCAATTTCTGGTAACTGGCGAGAGCAGCTTTGCTACCGATTTCCGAGATCGCTATCATCTGGGCGGCGAAGTGTGGATCATGGATATGCTCGCACTGCGCGGTGGGTATAAATTTTATTATGATCTTGAGGATTATTCGCTGGGCATGGGAATCAAGCTGACCCTTGCCGGCAAACCTTTCACTTTCGATGTGGCTTATACCAACGTGCTTGAATATTTTGAAGCACCGTTGAAGTTTACTATCGGCGGGGAATTATAAGCCGGAGGAGACCTCATTGAAAAAAAACAAGCTAACCTAAGAACAGGCGTTGGAATTATCAGAAAAACTGAAACAAGACTGGTGGCAAAAAAACGAGGGGATGGGTAAGAATGATTCGTGCCTAATCTTAGCCCCTTTTTTTAAAAAAGATTCGGAATTGTAAATTTTTATGCGCTTCATTTTATCTAAATTTTTGCTTACATCACCTTTTTGCACCTGCCATTTTTGGATTGCACCCAATAGAAAGAGTTCTTATACTTTATTTTTATACATATTAAGGTAATCATTAAAATTTTGCGTTATTGTTTATTAATAGGTTAACAACTGCGAAGCTTGAGTCAAATCTCAATCAGTCCAGCCCGATGACGATTGCCACGAGTGGGATGGACGAAAGAAGACACATTGCCTGCAAAATCGCTCGATTTATCATGAATAGCACAATTCACTGATATCCCCATTACAGCACTGATCACACCAACTTTTACATTTCACTAATCTATTTTCTCCTCTGGCAATAGATTTGCTTTTAACAGCTTCAGGTTCGAATTGAAGTTAGTTGACCATATAAGAAGATAAATAAAATCATACAGTTCCAGTCAGAACAAATTGCTTCTTTTTTTTTATTTTGTTCTATCAAGGAACAGTGTAACAAATTTAATACAGATACAAAACTTATGAAACTATTATCCAGAAATCTGTTCTTAAGCATCTTGTTGAGCGCTTCACTGGCTACGAGCATGAGCTTTGCTGTTGAAGTCACAATGCCGAACCTGCAAGACTCCCCTGGCAAATCAGTTGAATTGCCAATCTATGTGTCGGATTTGACGGCTCTGGGAGTTGCCTCTTACGCGTTCGTATTGAATTACGATCCGGCGCTGCTAACCGCAACCGCTGCCACTGCCTCCAGATCGCTCTCCTCTGCCTGGGGGGAACCATCGTTCGCCATCGGAAACGGCTCAATTCAGGTGCAAGCAAGTGGAAGCGAAAAGTTATCGGGTGCCGGGCGACTGGTTTATATTCATCTGAAAGTCAACCTTTCAGCACAACCGAATCTTTCGACAACGTTGGCGTTTTCATCTTTCAAGCTTAATAATGGCGCCGTTCCCGCAACAAGCGATAGCGCTGTGTTCAGGGTTTTGGAAGATGTATCGCCGCCACAAATTACTTCGGGACCGGTTAACTCGGATTTGACCACCCATTCCGTTCGAATCCAATGGTCGACTGATGAAGAGGCGACCAGCCGCATCGAATATGGCTTGAGTACCGGGTACGGAACCAGCTTCCAGGATACCACGCTCGTACTCGAACACGATCTGGTGCTTGAAGGGCTTCAACCGTCGACGACTTATCATTACCGGGTGACTTCGAGCGACCGCTGGGGCAACGGGCCCACCAAAAGCAAGGACATGACATTCAAGACCGATGATATTGTCCTGAGTCTGGATTCTTATGTGAAAAATCCTGGCGAAAAATTCACCGTGCCTGTTATGATTTCAGATGTCACCGGACAGGGCATCCAGTCAATCGCTCTGGGCATTACTTTCGATTCCGATATCGTCGCCGCGACTGCCATTTCCACCGATGGTACACTCACATCAGGCTGGTCGGCTCCGGTTTTTTCTATTTCAAACGGGAGAATTCAAGCTGACTTTGAAGGTGTCATCCCGTTGAGTAATGGCGGCGTGATTGCCAATTTGATATTCCGGGTTTCGCCGGATGCGTCTCTCGGCAGTTCTACAGGTCTGAATTTCACCGGGGTTTCCCTTCAGAATGGCGCCGTTAAATTTGCGACCCAAAACGGATTTCTCATGGTGAAAGATACGCAACCACCCGAAATCATCGGCGGACCCCGAATCGAATTGTTGACATCTTCGTTTGCAACCATTTCATGGGAAACGAATGAACCTGGGACCGGATTCATTGAATATGGTGAATCCACCGCGTATGGCTTGTCTCAGCAAAGCATTGCCCTCGCTGATAGCCATCGATTGACCCTGAGCAACCTGAAGCCTGCCACAACCTATCATTATCGTGTGAATACCATCGACGCTTCCGGAAACAGCCAGGCGCAGAGCACGGACAATCAATTCACCTCCGCTGCGGAACAGAAAATCGTCTTTCAACTCGATGAGGTAAGCGGCACCGTCGGAGCAAATGTGACAGTGCCACTGCGCGTGAATGAATTGAAAGAATCCGACCGAGTCTTGTCGATCCAGGGCGTCATACAATTTGATCCCGATGTCCTGACGGTGACCGGCGTCGATAGCCAGGGTACGCTGATGCAAGGTTGGGGCAAAATCGAGTATCAATCGCTAACTGGGCAAGTTTTATTTTCAGGGAGTGGAGAGATGCCGCTATCCGGGAGCGGGATTTTGCTCAATTTGAAATTTGCCATCGCTGCATCAGCAGTAGGCAACGCCACAACCGGCATTGAATGGAAGCATCTTTTGCTCAATAAAGGCTCGCCCGCCCTGTCAACCCGCGACGGCAGCATCCAACTGAATGGGAATAACGATACCCGGATGCCGGTGATAACATTCGGTCCGATCGTTGATGATATCTCAGCGAACGCAGCAACTGTTTTCTGGCGTACCGATGAGCCCGCCAACAGCGCCATCCTGTATGGTGAGACAACGGGTTATGAACTTTCGAAGAAAAGCGATGCGTTGACCATCGACCATACCCTCAAACTCACCAGCCTGAAAGCGCGCACAACCTATCACCTGCGTGTTTCCAGTACGGATGCCTCTGGAAACGGGCCGCAATGGAGTTCCGATATCACATTCACAACAGCCGGGGATGAACTGGTGGATGTTTCGCTGGAGGATGCAGCTTTCGCGCCAGGGGAGGCGTTCAGTCTGCCGGTCAACCTGAGGGGATTGAATGGCTTTTTTATTACCCAGGCGCAGTTGGCTATTCGATTTGATCCCAATTTGCTGAAAGCGATTTCTGCATCAACGTCCGAAACCGTTGCTGAGGCATGGGGAGCGCCGGCTTACACAATCGGTGATGGTCGCATCGAGCTTTCAATGACTGGCTCTCAACCACTGCCGGGGAGCGGTATTTTGGTAAACCTTCATTTCGAGGTTAAAAATCAGGCACACGGAGCGCTTACACCGGTTTATTTCACGAAAGCTGCTTTCAATGACGGGCAGCCGCAAGCAACTTATCGCCATTCCATTTTCACCGTGAAAGATGCCATTGCACCAGAAATTGTCAGGGCGCCGGCGCTTTTTCGCGTGACGCAAACAAGCGCAATTGTCACCTGGGAAACTGATGAGCCGGCAACCAGCCTGGTGGAATTTGGTTTGAATACCAATTATTCGACGCGTATCGAAGACATGCAGTTGCACAGGGGACATGGGCAGGCACTGACGAATCTCGAACCGAATTCGACGTACCATCTTCGCATCGGCTCGCGCGACGCGGCAGGAAACGGACCAACGTACAGCAAAGACATCTCGTTTACAACGCTTTCTGCCAAGCCTTATGTGCTGTCTGCACCGCATGAATCTCATGATATCAATACCGTCTTTACCGCGCCGGTGACACTGTCCGGCGTCGATGGCAGACAAGTCTATTCAACCGCTTTCAGCCTGAAATATGATCCCGCATATTTGACTTTCAATGGCGTTTCAACCACGGGAACGCTCAGCCAGGCATGGAACCAGCCAGTCATTCAGCAAGGCGACAGCAGCATTTCGGTGCAATTGAGCGGAAAGCAACCCGTAACGGAAGATGGCAATTTGATTTTACTCAAATTTACTTCTGCATTGGAAAAGCCGGGGAACGGACTAACGCGCCTTTTTTTCACCCAGGCGAGTATTAACTTTTCGAGAAGCAATTTGGTCACGGAAGATGGAAGTTTCACGTTTGCGGATCATCGGGCGCCGGTGATTGTCTTTGGTCCGCATGCCGCTGAAGTCCGTAGCAAAACCACAAAAATCATCTGGGAGACCGATGAGCCGGCTACGAGCGTTGTCGATTACGGAATTTCGGAAACGTATGGAAATCGTGTCACAGATACCACGCTTGTGACTTATCATGAAATAAAATTGGATGATTTATACCGATCGTATACTTACCATTTTCGAATTTCTTCTGCGGATAAAAACGGCAATGGTCCCACGACGAGTGAAGATGGCACGTTTAAAACCACCGGCGGCAATGAAATTGTGATCGATATCCCGGATAAAACGCTGTTGATGGGAAAACAATACGACATCCCGGTTGAAGTCAAAGAATTGTCATCCCAGTCGATCACGGAAATATCTTTCGATTTTGGGCTGGAATCAGAATTCCTGGCGCCGATTGACATCCTTCTGGATGGAACATTGACCAATGGCTGGTCTCTAAATATTAGCCAAAAAAACCCGGATCGCATCACCGGTGAGCTTACCTCGGATACGCCGATATCGGGCAATGGCACGTTATTCAAAATTAAAATCGAAACTTATGATAACGCGTTGCAAAGCTCATTGCATAAAATATTCATTAATAATTTCCTGTTAAACAACGGCACCTATCCGGCTGCCCTGAGCCCGGGCATTATGACATTAATTGACCAGAGCGCGCCCAAAATAATTGAAGGTCCTCGGGCTGATTGGCTGGATGTCAATTCAATGTTGATTTCCTGGAAAACCGACGAACCGGCTTCCGGCAAGGTAGAATACGGTTTTGACTCCCGCTACGGGTATACAGCCCAGCATAGCGGATACGAGGAGACGCATCAAATTGTGTTGAGTGGATTGGAAGCAGGGGCAACCTATCATTACCGGGTTTTGTCGACCGATTCATTGGGCAATGGTCCCGCTAGCAGTTCAGATCGCACCTTTGAATTGGCTGGGGACGCCATACAGGTGGAGATTCCGCCGCTTTCAGCAGCAGCGGGCGAAGCGTTCGATCTGCCGTTCACGGTTTCAACGACAACCGGACACCGGATTTTAAGCTATTCGTTCGAGTTTGAATTTGACGCCGGGTTGCTGGTTCCGCTGGGCATTCATAGTGACAGCGCGCTAACCGAGCATTGGCGGGCGCCGTCTGTGGCAATCAATGGAAACCGGATTTCAGTGACACATTCGGGTACTGATCCACTTCAGGGAGCAGGAATTCTGGTCTGGCTCCGGTTTCAGGTGAGCGGAAGCGCATCGCCGGGGGATACTGCATCGATCGGCTTCACTGCATTCAGCTTCAATTCAGGCAGCCCGGTTGCTGATTGGCTGAACGCTGTTTTCACAGTCGCTTCCGGGAGCGGAACCGGGCAGATCGCGATTACGCTGCCGGAGAAATTTTCAATGCCAGGCGGATTTATCAGTTATCCTGTTGAAGTTTCGAATCTTACGAACAAAGGCATCTTCGCTTATCAATTCGAATTGCGTTATGATCCGGCAGTATTAACCTTTGAAGCCATCTTTGCCGACGGAACGCTCTCGGCGAAGTGGGATCAATTCAATATGATAGTCAGCTCCGGCAAGGTGCAGATCGTAGCCAGCGGTACCTCGGCATTGAGCGATAGCGGAATTTTGATCAAACCACATTTTAGTGTAGCGCCCACAGCGGCTTCCGACATATCGACACCCTTGAAAATAAGCCGGTTCGTATTCAACAATGGCTTTCCCAGCGTAAACCTGAGCGAAGGTGTAATAAAATTGCGAATGCAACCAGATGCCTTCGTCGGATATGTGCTTAAAGATGACAGCCTTTCCGGAAATGGCGGGGCTTCGCTTCAATTGGATGATGAGGACACCGGTCAATCTTTCTTCGCGCAAAGTGATGCCCGGGGTTATTTCAAAATTGAAAATCTGAATCCATCACATCGATTGACCCTGTTTGTGGAAAAAGGCGGATACCTGCCGATCAATCCGATCAGGAATCTGCGCGCCGGGCAACCCGCTCTCCGCGTTTATATGACTGCATTGAAAGGCAAGATTGATGGCTTTATCAAAACTTTTAATTCTCAACCAGTTGGTGGTGCAAGAATCGTTGCCGATGACGGGAGCGGCGGAAATGCCGGAAATCGTGGCACAGCCTCTTCGGATACCGCCGGTTATTTCAGCATCGAGCACTTGAACCAATTGAATTCATTCACGCTCACGGTCGAAAAAGAAAATTTTCAGCGCCAGGTCATCAGAAATATTTCTCCCGACTCGACGCTGGCAATCAATCTGCTTCCGCTTACGGCATCCGTCAGCGGCTACACGCTCACTGAAGATTCGAAAGCGATCAGCGAGGTTCAGCTAAAGGCAACCGCCATCGGCATGGACTCTCTATCATATTCAGCCTTTTCGGATAAAAATGGCTTCTTCGAACTTGATTCATTGAATCCGGGCACATATCGGTTCACTGTTCGAAAATCAGGCTTTTACACGATCCCTGTAGCCGATACCCTGACGGTTGCTCCGGATACCGATTACAAACTGAATTTCCGCATGAAACCGGTGATTATCAGGGTACTGGAAATCGAAGGTCCGGAATTCATTTCGAATGCTGAGATTACCCAACTCAGCTTCAAGGCGGAATCGGATTCGGGCGTAAATATGGATTTGGCAATCGCACCGGATTGGTTACTTATTCCGGAAGCGGCGGGAACTCTCGACGACGGGTTACTCGTGCCGGATAGCACGTTCATCGGCGAAGTGCAGATTATTATCAGCGATGAAGCCAGCAGAATCGCAGACACCCTGCTTGCAATCATCTATGCGCCAGTCTCACCTTCAACGGAAATTACGCTTCACGATGCCAGCGGATTCTTTATTCAAATCCCGGATGGAAGCGTTTCCGAAGATGTGAGAGTATATGTGAAGACACCATCCAATGCAGTCCTGAAACAGATGGGTCAAAATTCTACAGCGTATATCGGAGATGTGTACGAAATCCACGATGCGGACATCCGCTTTCTGAAATCGATACGGGTGAGTTTGCCCGTAGCCGAAGGACAGGATGTCAGCAGCCTGCAAATGGCGGAATGGGATGCGGCGGCGAAGAAATGGCAGTCATTATTCGGTGCCACGCCCGCCGGATTAAATAATCTGGAAGCCATGATTGATCATCCGGGTACGTTTGCCGTGGTGATTCCTTCTGAAGATTTGGCGATTCGTGATATTCAATTTTATCCTAACCCGTTTTCTCCCGATGTCGACTCGGATGGTGATGGTGAGCCAGGATTGGCGATTAAATTTTATATCACCTCGAAAGAAGAGCAACAGCCGAAAATGACGCTGAAAATTTATAACCTGTTGGGCGATTTAGTCCAAGTGTTAAGCGACCAAAAGCCTTATGACAGGAATGTGAAGTATACGATTCGTTGGGATGGACTTACATATCACCGATTGAAAGCCCGGAATGGAAGATATATGTTCCATTTTCTGATCGAAGATCCGACGGGTCAAAAAGAATATTTAAAATCAGCGATATTAATTAAGTAAAGTTTGCCGAAAAAGCAGAGATTTTGAAGAATCAATAAAAAGACAAAAAAGGCGCAACGCGTTTCTTTCGCTCCCAGTGTCCCGCTGGTGGTGTGAACTTCATTTTTCGGATTCCCGAACTCCGGTTTGGGAACCCACGAAGCAGTATAAATCATTAGAAGAGCCAATAAAGTGTGATAATAGCTTAACGAAAATAAAACCTTAATAAACAGAAGAAACGACAATGATACGAACCATCATTACCATATTTTGTACGCTTTTAATCGCCAGTTTTGCTTCGGCGCAGGAACTGTCGAATATTCCGGCGAGTTTTCTCAACATCGGCTTTGGCGCGCGCGGATTGGGCATGGGGGGCGCCTATCACGCAGCCACCGACGATGTGCACTCAATTGTGTGGAATCCGGCGGGATTGAGCGCGATGAAACGTTCGCAAATGACCTTTTCCTTCACAAAACAATTCGGACTCATTCCATATTATTTTGTTGCCGCCGGTGGACCATTCGAATCGAGTTGGGCACATGGGGAGGCGCTCATTGTCTCCGGCGACGAAGCAATGCATGAAATGCGCGCCATCGGAAGCATTGCCAAAGCATTCCAACGCTATGTACCCGGTTTGCGTCTGGGAACGACTTTCGAGCTGCGCCATGCCTCTTATGGGCGCCAGCAATCCGATGCAGCGGGGCAGATAATGGGCGAAGCCTTTGGATTTTCCATTGGAATCGGGGCACAATATGATATCTGGCGGAAAATTACCCTGGCTCTGGTTATGCGCGATATCATAAATATGATGAACTGGAATTCGTCAGGCAAAGGCTCGTATTCCGAAGGCGTACCAATGACGTTTTTCGGGGGCATTGCTGTGAAAAATGTGAAGGAATTCACCATCGATGTGGATTTTGAAAAGTCGTTGCACTGGGATACTTCCGATCGGATTTGCCTGGGTGCAGAGCGAGAGATATTTCAATATTTCGTGCTTCGAGGGGGCATATCCGTAAGTGAAGGCTATTCTGAAACGCAGGTTCAATATGCGGCGGGCTCAGGATTACGCAATTTTTTCGGAGATCGCTTTTTCCTCGATTTTACCTATCTCTTTCACGATTTCAATAACTCTTTCCGCATGTCCTTCCTCTTCCAGAAATAGGCTTTTCGCCGAACTCGCGATTTTTCGATTTATAAAAGCTGCCGAATGATTGGCGCATTTCCTGATATACCTATTAAGGGTTAGTTTGTAACATCATATTCTTAAGCATGTCATTGCGAGCGTAACGCAGTGGAGCGAAGCAATCTCTA
>JAFGMA010000189.1 GCA_016927835.1 Candidatus Zhuqueibacterota bacterium
ACAAATTAGTATTCCCTTAAGGGAAGCCAGTAACAATGCCCTTTTAGGGCTAAGCAAGCCACCGGCTATGCCGGTGGTAATGACTCACAGGGTGTTTGAAATGCGAAGAAAGTTAAGCCGGTGTATGGAAAGCAGAACCCAAAGTTGTAATTCCCCTCATAGCGATTTCCAGACTCCCCTTTGAGAATTTAAGATTCAAACCGATCATAAATCAGAGGCTTTGCAATTAAGAGAAGAAATAGCTTGACTTTTTACTGCCCACCAATTATATTAATGACTCTTTTTTTAATTTTGCGAGCATTAACCAGCAAGTGAATCGATGCAGCCAATTGCGAATAATGAAATTCGACTGAAAGACTACCTCTCCCGGTACAAATCTGAAATCACTTTCGGGGTGATTTTTTCGCTTTTTGCAACAGTATTGTCATTCATATTCCCCAGGATACTCAGCCACGCCATTGACACGCTCAAGCTATTCGATAGCGGGATGCTTAAAAGCCTCGACTCAACCCGGCTCCTGTATTTTGCAGGGCTCATAATCCTTGTCGCTGTGCTGGAAGGTGTCTTCCGTTTTGGCGCGCGCATGTTCATCATACGAACGTCGCGCAAGATCGAATATGACATCAGAAACCAGTATTTTGCCCGATTAATTCAACAGGATCAGGCATTTTTCCAGCGAAATCGCACCGGTGATCTGATGGCGCGAGCAACGAACGATCTCAATGCCGTCAGGATGATGATCGGTCCGGGCATTCTCTATCCTGTCAATAGCCTCATCGTTTTCAGCGTCGGTCTGGCATTCATGCTGACGATAAATATAAAGCTGACCCTGCTGGCGCTCTCTCCCCTGGTCGTCATAACTATTTTTGTTTATAAGACAGCGTTCCTGATTCAGCGGACCTTTAAATCGATCCAGGAGAAATTTTCGGAGATCACCACGAAAACGCAGGAGAATATCTCGGGCATTCGGGTGATCAAGGGATATGTGCAGGAACAAAACGAAATCGAAGACTTCGAATCGCTGAACCATGACTACATCCGGAAAAACATCTTGCTTGCAAAAATTCGCGGCTTTTTATGGAACGTCGTGATGATGCTAAGCGGAATAGGCATGCTCATCGTATTCTGGATTGGCGGTCGCGAAGTAATCCGCGGGGAAATTTCGCTGGGTGATTTCACCGCATTCACCGTTTACCTCGGCTTGTTGACCTGGCCCGTCATTTCGCTTGGGTGGGTGGTAACCCTGTTTGAACGCGGCAAAACATCGCTGAAGCGCATGAATGAAATTATGGCGCAACAGCCTGACATTTTCGACAAGGATGATACTCCGCCTGAAGAACAGGCGATTAGGGGCGAAATTGAATTCCGCGATGTATCTTTCAGCTATCCCGCCTCTCCGAATCCGGTGCTCAATTATATCAATTTGAAAATCAAACAAGGACAGACTATCGCCATCGTCGGGCAGACAGGCGTCGGAAAAACAACGCTCGTAAACCTCATACCCAGGCTTATCGACGCCACCAGCGGAAAAATTTTGATCGATGGCGTGGACATTCAACAGATTCCCCTATCGACATTAAGACGCAACATCGGCTATGTACCACAGGAAACGTTCCTTTTTTCCGATAGCATCAAAAATAATATTTCGCTAGGCGTGGATGAGCCAGACCAGGCGGACATCACCAACGCAGCTAATATTTCTCAGGTGCTAACTGATATCCAGGACTTTCCCGATGGATTCGAAACGCTACTCGGTGAACGTGGCATCAATTTGTCGGGCGGGCAAAAGCAGCGGACCGCAATTGCCCGGGCTATTATTCGCAAACCATCCATTCTCATTCTCGATGATGCGCTTTCTTCTGTCGATACCTATACCGAAGAGAAAATATTGAAGAAATTCAAAAATATAATGCACGAACGAACTTCAATTATCATTTCACATCGCATCTCGACCATCAGCGATGCCGATCTAATCGTTGTTCTGGATGATGGAAAAATAGCGGAACAGGGGAAGCATGATGAATTGTTAAAATTTAACGGAATTTATGCAGAGCTTTACCGGAAACAGCTTATCCAGGATTCACTGGCGAATATCTGATTTGAGCCTGATTTGATCTTGACCGGCTGGCATTCATCTTCACCTTTCGGATTACAGATATAAATCGGTTGCCCAATGCGAAAATTTGATATTAGCTTCAAAATATGATACACGTCGCACCGAGAAGGCATAACTGGATTTTCCCAGCGCTCGTGTATCCCAATCGCCAGACCGAGTGATATCCGTGCCAATTCGATTCAACCAGGGAGACACCTTTTGAATCAACACTTTGCAGAAGAAACGGTATTGGGAAAGGCATACGACAGCCGCTTGATCAAACGCCTGATTCCTTACATCCTGGCTTTCAAATATTATGTCGTCCTGGCAATTTTTTTATTGCTTATCAGTACATTGCTGCAACTGGCAGGACCCTATTTGATAAAAATAGGAATCGATCAATACATTGAACCGAAAAACTATAACGGATTAATTTTTATCATCGTGCTATTCGGGGCAGCCCTGGTGGGTCAGGCGATTGTCCGATTCTTTCAAATGATCGTTATTGAATGGATCGGGCAGCAAATCATGTATAAATTACGCATGCAAATTTTCTCTCACCTCCAGAGTTTGCCGCTCTCCTATTTCGATACCAATCCCGTAGGAAGGCTGGTAACGCGGGTTACCACTGATGTCGATACGCTCAACGAATTATTCACAGGCGGTTTTGTTGCAATTTTTGGCGACATCTTCACGCTTGTGGGTATTGTAATTGTACTATTTAGTTTGAATTGGAAACTTGCGCTCCTCATCCTGCTCATATTACCGATATTGGCTTACGTTACGTTTTTAATCCGAACGCGTCTACGAAACAGTTTCCGCCAGATCCGGATCCGAATCGCGAAGATCAATGCCTTTTTGCAGGAAAATATCACGGGTATGTCCATCATTCAGTTATTCAATCGAGCAGAGAAAAATTTCCTCCAGTTTGATGAACTCAACCGATCACATCTGGATGCCTATTTAAAGACAATTTTTTATTTCTCGCTGTTTTTCCCGGTGATGCAGTTGATGCTCTCCGTCTCAATTGGCTTGATTATTTGGCAGGGTGGGATTCAGGTCATCGAAAAAGGCCTCACTTTTGGCGCTCTGGTGGCTTTCATCCAATATGCACAACAATTTTTTCGACCTCTGAGTGATCTTGCCGAGAAATATAACATTATGCAGGCAGCCATGGCTGCGTCCGAGCGGATATTCAAATTGTTGGATGAAAAAAATCCGATTCACAATCCGGCAAATCCTGTATCGCTGGAAAAAATTGCCGGCGAAATCGAATTCAAAAATGTCTGCTTTTCATATACCGGGACTACTGAGGATGATCGGAATTATGTTTTGAAGAACATCAGCTTTTCTGTGAAGCCGGGAGAAAAAATAGCCATCGTCGGTGCTACCGGCGCCGGCAAATCGACGATCATCAATCTACTCGCCAGATTTTATGACGTGACCTACGGCGAAATTCTGCTGGATGGCGTGAATATCAAAAATCTCAGTCTGGAACAATTAAGAGGCAATATCGGCATCGTGTTGCAGGATGTCTTTATCTTCGCCGGAACACTGGGCGATAATATCCGCCTGGGCAACCGGTCGATCTCGCAAAATGAAATTGAACGAGCAGCCAAAACGGTTCACATTCATCCGTTTATCGCCAAATTTTCTGATGGGTACGAGCACAACGTCACCGAACGCGGCAGTACCCTTTCATCCGGGCAGAAGCAGTTGCTTTCTTTCGCGCGTGCACTGGCATACGATCCTGCAATACTTGTGCTCGATGAGGCGACTTCGAGCGTCGATTCCGAAACCGAACTGCTCATTCAGGATGCATTGCGCCAATTGATGCAAAACAGAACGTCGATTATTATCGCTCATCGGCTTTCGACAATCCAGAATGCGGATCGCATCATCGTTCTCCACAAAGGAGAAATCCGTGAAATTGGTCCTCACGACCAGCTTCTGCTGCAAAGCAGCATCTATAAACGATTATACGAACTTCAATATAAAAACGCTGCCGAATAATAGGCTGACTACCAATTTCAATCGTGCTGCTTTTAATCACATTTCGTCCATTTAGAAGCCGGCAAATATCTCATAAATTCTTTTCAAATACTCTGACAAGCCGGAACTAAAGAAATACAAATTCGTTAGCTTCAATAAGAATCGCAGCGCATAGGCAGAAAATCTTATCTTTATTTATACACTAACGGGAATGATTATGATGCAAAATCATCACCGTCCTGTTCAAGCTTCACCGCGCTTCAATCCAAACATCCGGGTGCGTTTTGGTGCATTGCACAATGCCAACGCTTCCCCGGCTTCGGCGAAAAAATCAGCATCAGATGCAAAACGAGCCGTCTGCCTTGACGTCAAAACATACCGTCGCTATTCAATCCATACACTCGTACATTGCGTAAAGCTTTAAAACGGATACAATTTGAATAGCGCTTTTATATCTTCAATTAACAACTGATAACCTGAGGAGGGATGAATTTTATGGGACAAAATCTGGCGCAGAAAATTTTATCCACGCACCTTGTCTCGGGCGAAATGTCGCTCGGAAAAGAAATAGCGATCAGAATCGATCAAACGTTGACGCAGGATGCAACCGGCACAATGGCATATCTGCAATTCGAAGCCATGGGCATTCCCAAAGTGAGAACGAAGCTTTCGGTGAGCTATGTTGATCACAATACACTTCAATCCGGTTTCGAGAATGCGGACGATCATCTTTTCCTGCAATCGGTCGCCTCTAAATACGGCATCTATTTTTCAAAGCCGGGAAACGGCATTTGCCATCAGGTTAATCTCGAACGATTCGGCGTTCCGGGAAGAACACTGCTGGGTTCAGACAGTCATACACCCACAGGCGGCGGTCTGGGGATGATTGCGATTGGCGCCGGCGGATTGGATGTTGCGGTTGCCATGGGCGGTGGACCTTTTTATTTGACAATGCCCGAAATTGTTCTGGTGAAGCTAATCGGGAAGCTCCGTCCCTGGGTATCCGCAAAAGATGTGATCCTTGAATTGCTGAAGCGTCTCACGGTGAAAGGTGGCGTCAAAAAAATCATCGAATATGGCGGTCCCGGCGCAAAATCGCTTTCAGTGCCCGAGCGGGCAACGATCACCAATATGGGGGCGGAATTGGGCGCAACGACCTCAATTTTTCCAAGCGATGACGTGACATTGGAATTCCTGAAGGCGCAAAAGCGGGAATCGGATTGGCAACGACTCGAAGCTGATCCCGACGCCACCTACGATCACACCATCGAAATCGATCTTTCGACGCTGGAGCCACTTGCTGCTCAACCACATAGCCCGGATAATATCTGCGCTGTCTCAAAATTAGTCGGCACAAAGGTGCATCAAGTTGTCATCGGAAGTTGCACCAATTCATCATACAAAGACATGATGACGGTTGCCGGAATGTTGAAAGGCAAGACCGTACACCCCGAAGTCAGCCTCGGGATTGCACCCGGTTCGCGCCAGGTTTTGGAAATGATCGCGCGCAACGGCGCATTGGCAGACATGGTTAAAGCCGGCGCTCGCATCCTCGAAACCGCCTGTGGTCCGTGTATCGGTATGGGACAGGCTCCGCCCTCCGATGGCGTGACTGTGCGGACTTTCAACCGCAACTTTCTGGGTCGCAGCGGAACAAAATCCGGCATGGTATACCTCGTCAGCCCGGAAGTGGCGGCAGCCGCCGCTATCACCGGCGTTTTCACCGATCCGAGAACGCTGGGTACTCCGCCCGCAGTCGATGTTCCAAAGGAATTTTTAATCGATGACAGCATGGTACTGCCACCATCGTATGAACCGGACTCTGTGAAAGTTATTCGCGGACCCAACATCAAACCGCTACCATTGAATAAACCACTGCCGGATTCACTTGAAGGGCAAATCCTGCTGAAAGTGGAAGACAATATCACAACCGACCATATCATGCCGGCAGGTGCTAAAATTCTGCCACTGAGATCGAATATTCCCGCGATTTCAGAGCATGTGTTCGAGGTCGTCGATGCATCGTTTGCGCAGCGAGCCAAAGCTAGTAGCGGTGGCTTCATCGTCGGCGGCGAAAATTACGGACAGGGATCCAGTCGGGAGCATGCCGCACTCGCGCCCATGTACCTGGGCATAAAATTTGTACTCACGAAATCCTTCGCCCGAATTCACCAGGCAAATCTGATCAATTTTGGGATCATTCCGCTTTCATTTGAGAAACCGGAGGATTATTCAAGGCTTGAACAGGGAGATCGACTGAAAATTGAAAATGTGCGCCAGGCGATAAAATCCAATCAGCCCCTTGTTATTCAAAATTTGACTCAAAAGACATCCATCAAAGCGATTTATTCGCTTTCAGAGCGGCAACGCGAGATTATTCTGCAAGGCGGACTATTGAATTACACTAAAAATAATCAATAATTGGTTGCCCAGATTACCGATGCTGCAAAATTTGCTTCGTATTTTGACTGGAACCAAGTTACAGGCTAAATCGTTAGAAGCAAAATAGCGCGCACGTTGAGGCAGAATATGATTTGAAAACCATATTTTAACTTACTTTTAATTAATTAGTTAGAGTTAACTCAATCTGGAGGAATTCAAATGGCAATGCAAATAACGGAAGATTGCATCAATTGTGGATCCTGCGAACCCGAATGCCCTGTTAACGCAATCACAGAGGGCGATGATATCTTTATCATTGATGCCGAAGCATGTGTTGAATGCGAGGGATACCATGATGAACCTGCTTGCGCAGACGTATGCCCCGTCGAATGCATCATAAAAGCCTGATGGATATCATCCCTGATATGCCTGTTTTCAGGAAGTATTTATGGAGGTGGGATTAATCCCGACAAGCCAACTCAAATCTGCCAATCAGCAAAATTTTGCAGATTTAAAGCTGACGGGATTAAGGAGGTGGGATTGAGACTGAACGCATACAAACCCCTTATTGATTTCGAGAAAAATTTACAGGGAAAAAACAGCTTTCTCACCTTCTGATGGCTTGACGCCTGGAAGTAAGATTGTCAAATAAATATTGAGCTGCGATTTCATGGACGGGTTAAGCATACGGTTCCTCTCATAGTTTTAATTATGAAGCGTTTAAACGCAAATGTTTTTCGAAACGCCTGACAAAATTTATCCCGACCACTGAAAATTGCGTAGCTCATATTATCCCACCTCCTGTAATTAGTTGACGTTTAGATATGCGGTAAGATGTGAATAGCATTGCATCTTACCGTATTCTTATTTTACCTCTCGAGCTAATCTTATGAAATTTAAAAAATTACTTACGTTACCTCTGTTCTTTATTTTGGCGCACACTATTGCCCACGGCGAATCTCCGGCAATTATGCCGCTCTCCGAAATCAAGCCTGGAATGAAGGGAATCTGCAAGACAATATTCGAAGGTCCGAAAATCGAGGAATTCAACGTTGAAGTCATCGAACTGATGCGTAATATTGTGCCCCATTCAGATGTACTTCTGGTGCGACTTTCAGGACCCAATGTTGATAAAACCGGCGTGGTTTCGGGCATGAGCGGCAGCCCGGTTTACATCGATGGAAAACTCGCCGGTGCACTGTGCTATCGCTTCGGTGTCTTTCAGAAAGAACCCCTAGGAGGGGTGATGCCTATCGAACAAATGCTCGATCTGATTGATAAAGAAAAGTACTATGAGCACGAACGGCTTGCGGTTAAAAGCGCACCCAATTTTCCGCTTCAGGCTGCCTTGCTCCATGAAGAGCGTGGCTCCGAAACGGCATTGATCAATTGGACGCTTCAAAATGTGTCTGCACCAGTTTATAATCCTCAATTATCCCCGATCAAAATCCCGCTCATGTTTTCGGGATTCCACCCGCGAATCGTCGAAAACCATAAATCGCTTTTTGAACGCTACGGATTCCAGGTTATCACAGGAAGTTCTTCCACGGGAATACCCGAAGAACGCGCCGCACCGATGCTGCAGCCCGGAAGCGCGATCTCCGGCGTTCTGGTCGATGGCGATTTGAGCGTCACTGCTACCGGAACGGTAACATATCGCAATGGGAATGAAATATTGGCATTCGGGCATCCTTTCCTGGGCTATGGTCCGATCAACCTGCCGATGGCACATTCGAAAATTCTGACAACCATGTCAAGTTTGTATTATTCATATAAAATGGCAGAAGTGACCGAAATCCTGGGCGTATTTCACCAGGATCGGCATCCTGGCGTCATGGGAATCATCGGAGAAAAAGCGGACATGTTTCCGGTGACGGTCAATTATCAAAGCCCTTTCGGAGCGGCGCAAACGTTCAGCTTCACTGTGGCAAAAGACCGATCTGTGCATTCCTTCACACCAATACTGTTGTGGATGGGTTTGTTGAGCGTGATGGAATCAGCAAGAATGAGTCAAAGCGATTATCATACATACCTGACCGGTGAGATCGGGATAAAAGATCATGATGCAATTAAATTTGACGATTTCTATGGCGGCGGATTCAACGAAGATGATATTTCTCAATCGACGCTCAACGTCGTCCTGAAAGCCGCAGCGGTTCTGCTCAATCAATTTAAAACACCCGATATCCAATACATCACACTCAATTATGATTGCAAACCCGGGAAAAAAGCAGCGGAAATAACCCATGTCTGGTACGATCAATCGAATGTGAAACCCGGAGATATCGTCAATTTATTGATCTTTGTTCAGCCGCACCAATGCGAACCGGTTAAAATTTCGCACAAATTCAGAATTCCCGATAAAATCGAGACCGGCAGATTTTCCTTGTTTGTCGGCAGTCGCGATTACGTCGATAGACTTGAACAACGCCTGGCGCCTGGCAGATTCAATCCTCAAAATCTCGATCAACTCATCGAGCTATTGAATCAAAAACGCAAGAACAACTCGCTCATTATCCAACTCCGACAGGTTGCCCCGGGAACCATTTTGAAGGGTCAGGAATTCACTTCTCTTCCGCCATCGATATTGATGATTATGGATTCGAAAAAAACGTCGGATAAAATGAATGTGCTCAGAGATCAACTCGTCGAAGAGGTATCTTTGCCAATGGAATGGATGCTAAACGATGGGAAAATGATCCCGTTACTTATTCGAGAGAAATAGTGAAGCCCGGGCTGGCTTCGTTGGTACAAGGCAATTGCAGCCCGGTACGGTTTCGGTGCATGATTGATTCCGCAGCGCTGATAACATCTGCTCCATAGATGTTGATGGCTGCAAACAGCGGAAAGCCAAATCAAACCTATCTTGATAACCGGAGGTCAAATGAAATCCTTACATGAATATAAAAATAAGCGTTCTGTTCGCATGCTGTTTTTGCTGGCAATGATAGCGTTTTGTTTTTCAACCAGCATGAGCGTCGCGGCAGTTCCACGAATCATGACATTTTCATCCGCTGTCGAATTTGAAAAAGGAAAGTGCCAAAATATTGCAATCGGCTACAACGGGCATTTGTTTTTGGCACCCAAAACGCGGCTTATTTTTGATTCGGGTGAACCCTTTTTATGGTCTTTCGCCGGCGATGCGGATGACAATATGGTTGTCGGCAGCGGCAATGATGGCAAGGTGTTTAAAATCGATCCCAAAGGGAACAGCTCTGTTTTCTTCGATGCCGAGGAATTGGAAGTCTATGCTCTGGCATTTGGTCCGAATAAGGCGCTGTTTGTCGGAACGTCTCCGGATGGTAAAATTTATCGGGTGGATGCTTCCGGCAAATCGCAGATCTATTTTGATCCGCCGGATAAATATATCTGGGATCTGGTTTTCGATGACAAAGGCAATCTTTTTGCCGCCACCGGCGATAGCGGCATTATTTATAAAATCACTTCTCAAAACAAAGGATCGGTTTTTTTCGATTGCGATGAAACACACATCCGGACACTGAAATTCGATCCGAAGGGCAATTTGCTCGGGGGCAGCGTTGGCAACGGATTTCTATATCAGATTTCGCCCACAGGAAAAGCATTTGTGCTGTTTGATGCTCCTTTCAGGGAAATTCATACAATCGATCAAGCTAAAGACGGCACGATTTACATCGGGGCATTAGGCACGGAAACGCCATCATACCCTGCCAAACTAGCCGCACCTGGTCCGGAACCGGAAAAAGATGAACCCGGATCCGATGAACAGGAAGCCGAACTTATTGAAATACGAATCGAGCCGGATAAAGCGCCCGCCTTACGCCGACGCAAGGAAAAAAGTGCGGTTTACAAATTGACGCCCGAAGGGGCAGTGCAGAATATCTGGGAATTCAAATCGGAAATCGTTTATTCACTCGTGCTCGATAGCGACGGAACCCTCATCATCGGCACAGGCGACCAGGGAAAAATTTTTCGCTTGACACCTGAAGGCAAAGAAACGCTGCTTTTTACCCGCGATGAATCACAGGTGACCGCATTGCACCGGGATCGTGAAAATCGAATTTACCTGTGTTCCTCCAATATGGGCAGGCTCGCGCAACTGAATAGCCGCTTCGAAAGCACAGGCAGCTATGAATCCGATGTCATCGGCGTTGGCAATATCGCTCAATGGGGATCAATCAGTTGGAAAGCCGATGTTCCCGGCGGAACCGGTTTAGAGCTTTATACGCGCAGCGGCAATACGTCGAAAGCCGATGAAACATGGAGCACCTGGTCTGCAGCGTACGAACAACAGGAAGGTGAAAATATTACCAGTCCGGCGTCGCGCTATCTGCAATGGAAGCTTGTACTGAAATCCGACAAAGGCGGTCTCTCTCCGAAATTAAAAGAGCTTTCCATCGCGTACCTGGAACGTAATCTTGCACCATCGATCCTGGAAATCGTGGTCAAAGTACCGGATCAAC
The DNA here is from genome assembly GCA_016927835.1 of Candidatus Zhuqueibacterota bacterium. Taxonomy (GTDB): domain Bacteria; phylum Zhuqueibacterota; class Zhuqueibacteria; order Thermofontimicrobiales; family Sulfurfontimicrobiaceae; genus Sulfurfontimicrobium. Next base: position 10,912 of record JAFGMA010000189.1, read on the forward strand.
CGGTTGCACTCCGCGATTTCGATGATGAGGAAGATTTGCGTGTCCGATCATCCAACAGCCGCCAGATTAGAAGACCATCAACTTCAAAAAACGGTTCAAACGACGGAATGTATAATATCTCCTGGTACGCTGAAGACGATAATGCCGATGAACTGACTTTTGATATCTATTACAAAGACGAAGCGGAACCGACCTGGAAATTGCTGAAGGATGACCTTAAAAAGAACAGATACGCGTTGAACGGTCAGCAATTGCCCGATGGCACCTACCTGGTGAAAGTCGTTGCCAGCGACGCACCGTCCAATCCGGTCAATTTTGCCAGGAAAGCCGAGAAAATTAGCGATCCGTTTATGATTGACAACACCGGTCCGGAGGTGGATCAGTTCCGTGTTAAACAATTGGACAATCGGCACGTGCAGGTAAATTGCCTGGTGACCGATGCCATGCATCCGGTTCAGAAAGTTGAATTCGTCTTCGATGTCGGCGACTGGCAACTGATCTATCCCGTAGATCAAATTTGTGATTCAAAAAAAGAAAATTTTACAATCGAATCTGAGACGCTACCCCCTGGAAAACACACCATTGTGATTCGAGCTTATGATCGACTTATGAATATTGGTTTCGGTAAATTTCAATTCGAGGTAAAATGATGCTTAGATCCAATCTTTGGGAGTTGGCAAAAGAAATTATTCAAAATAATCAATCATTTATACTCACAAGTCATATTAACCCGGATGGTGACGCTTTAGGCTCGGAAATCGCTTTAGCTGAATATTTAAGATCAATTGGCAAGCAGGCTACTATCGTAAACAATAGCCCGACTGCCAGAAATTATCGTTTTCTTGACCCGGGAAACGAAATAGTCATATTCGATAAAAATACCCATAATGGCATTCTGGAATCGGCGGATGCCTTTTTTATCCTCGATATCAGCGACTGGGGACGGCTTCGGGAAATCGGCGAGATCATCCAATCCCTTCAAAAGCCCAAAGTCTGTATCGATCATCATCATTGCACGAACCACTTCACCGAAATCGACATTATTGATCAAAGGGCGTCTTCAACCGGTGAAATGATGTTTGATTTTCTGAGCTTCCTGGGCGCCACCTTCACGAAAAGAATTTCTACTGCATTGTACACATGCGTTCTAACCGATACCGGCTCATTCCGCTTTTCTAACACCAATTCCAAAGCCCACATCATCGCCGCCAAAATGCTATCCAACGGCGTGAACCCGCATCATATTTATCAGGAAGTGTATGAAAAAAATTCACAATCCAAAATGAAACTGCTGGGCTCGATTCTCAAAAACCTCAGGTACGAATGTCACGGACGCCTGGCATGGTTCAATATCACACAGGACATGCTGGTGCAAGCCGGAGCCAACATCTGGGATACAGAAGGCTTTCCCGAAATTCCGCGATCAATCGACGGCGTAGAAGTGAGCATGATGTTCACGGAATTGGAAGCAAGAAAAACAAAAATCAGCCTGCGCTCGAAGGGCAATACCGTAGTCAATACGGTGGCGATGAAATTCGGCGGTGGGGGACACCAATTCGCTTCGGGAGCCGTGCTGGATTCCCCTATCAAAGATGCGAACGCAATGGTGCTCGAAGAAGCTCGACAGCTCTTTATTTGATGGGCGTCCGTCCGGAAAAAAGCGCTTTTATGCAGAGCAGCTAGCCGCTGGAGTCCAAATATAGTTTTTAAAAAATACGGACTCGAATTTAAAGAATTCGCTCAGACAATGCGTTCTTTCGCGCCGCTTCCTCTTCGATTGCTGAGAAAACGAGCCTGCGAGTTTATGTCGGCGCCGTCTGACTTTTTGTTTAAGGATTCTCCACCCGTGCCGGCAATCACACGTTATCTTGAATACCACAGCAACCACTAACAATTACATTGCGATATGCCGATCAAGATCGATCTTGAAAATAAGAAAATAACGCTAAGTGTGAGTGAACTGGCAGCGGAAAATCCGTTTCAGCGTTCAGGCGAATCTGGCTCGACACTCGCCCGGATGACTGCCGGCAGGATGATTCATGAAGAGCATCAGCGGGAACAACAGCGCGCTATTGATAATTATGTCAGGGAATTCTCCATTGACCACCCGGTTTCGTTAAACGGCTACTCAATCCTCATCCAGGGACGCATCGATGGACTTTATGAAAAAAATGCTGAAACCATTGTTGAAGAAATAAAATCTGTCATCCTTCCTCCTGCCCAATTCAACGCTTTGAACGAGTTCACCTTTACCACCTACCGCAATCAGCTCCGCCTGTATTGCCATTTTTTACACCAAATCGGCTATCCTCGCGTCAAAGGGTATTTGATTTTCATCAACCTCATCGATAAGTCGAAAAAGGCGATCCCGGTTGAATTCGATGATGATGAGGTGCAAGCATTTTTGCTGCAACGCCTGGCGCATCTGATTCATCAAATCGAGCAGGAACAACTTCGCCTGATCCGGCGCCTCGAATATGCGGCAAAGCTTGGTTTCCCCTATCCTGAAATGCGAAAATACCAGGATGATATTATAAAAGATGTTGAATTCTGCCTCTCACGACAGTCAGATTTGTTGATTTCCGCTCCGACCGGAATCGGCAAAACCGCTGCTGTCATTTTTCCCGCATTGAAGTATGCGTATGCGAATAAATTGCGATTGTTTTATATTACGTCGAAAACCACCCAGCAGATCATCGCGCAACAAACGCTTGAAAAGCTGTGCAATCCCATGATCGATCTCCGCGGTATTATTTTGCAGGCAAGGGAAAAAATATGCCTGAACGACCAGGTTGTCTGTCACGAGGATTTTTGTCCGTATGCGGTCGATTACGGCGAAAAAGTAATGGATGATGCGCTCTTCGATACCCTGCTCGCCAAAGGAATCATTCTCCCTGCCGATGTGCAGAAAATCGCCAGGGAAAAGGTCATCTGTCCGTTCGAACTCGCGCTCGATCTCTCGCTCCAGGTCGATGTCATCGTATGCGATTACAACTATGTTTTCGATCCCGGCTCTTATTTGCGGCGATTTTTCTTCGAAAAGCCGTTTGACGATCTGATTCTCATCATTGACGAAGCACACAATTTGTATCAGCGGGGACGCGACTATTACTCGCCAGAACTCAATCGCGATGATGTCCAGAGCTTGATGTATTTTTGCGAACTGCAGCGTAATCCGCTTTTTCATAAAGCGAAAAAAATTCTCTCCGATATCGATCAACTATTCAGAGAGCTTGAGCAGCAATCCGGGGAAAATAAGCCGCAGGGTGCAAAATCACTGGTTGAACTCGAATTGAAGCGCTTTTCAAAAATCAAGGACAGGCTTGATGGTTTCATGCTGGAATACCTGATTTACAAGAAAGCCAATGCACTGGTCAATCCCAATGATCCTGTAGATGAATTCTTCTATACATTCAGATTATTCGAAAATGTGCTCGCACTTCAGGGTGAAGAATTTTCAACAATTCTGGACAGAAGTCAAGATGCGACCCGGCTGAAAATTTTATGCAAAGATCCGGCGAATCAATTGCAGAAGCGCCTGGACGGATTTTATGCGGTCATTGCCATGTCTGCTACGCTGGAGCCGCTGGCATTTTATCGCGATGTGCTGGGTTTTCCCGCCGACGCGAATCACCAATCTTATCCGTCACCATTTCCGCCTGGCAACCAAAAAATCATTGTCGATCCGAGCGTTTCGACACGCTTCCGGGATCGCCCGCGATCGTATGAATACATCGCAGATGCCATCAGCAGCATTCTCACCCTTAAACCGGGCAATTATTTCGCATTCTTCCCCAGCTTCGATTATCTTCAAAAAGTTCAGGAAGTGCTCTACGCGATGGACTCCAACGTCATCGCTCAGGAACGATACATGAATGACAAAGCGCGCCTGCAGGTATTGGAATTGCTTCGGGATACGACGCAAAATACCCTGGTGTTGGCGGTACAGGGCGGCATCTTTGCTGAAGGCGTGGATTATTCGGGCGAGATGCTGCTGGGGGCGTTTGTCATAGGTCCGGCGCTGCCGGCGTTCACATTCGAGCAGGAATTGCTGAAAAGCTATTACCAGGAAACGCGGGGCATGGGCTTCGAATATGCGTATCTCTGTCCGGGCATGAATCGGGTGATTCAATCGGTGGGTCGCGTTATTCGATCAGAATCGGATGTGGGCGTGATTTTGCTCATCGGGCAGCGTTTCGCCACGACCTATTACAATTCGCTTTTTCCGCGCTACTGGTACCAGTCGTCACCTGCCGAATTGATTTCAACCGATCCATTCAATGAGGTAAAGCGCTTTTGGGAGCTACATTGAGCAGCCAACGAAATACTGCGGACTGGTGCAGGATTCCGATTCCCAATTGCCGATCGCTGTCTATCGCTTCACATCAAAACCGTAATTCCTATGCAAAAAAAGCAACTAAAGATCGCGATCATTTTGCGATTTTGATTCTTCTGTAGCGCTCAGAGCGGTTTGAAGATCGTTTTCTATTTATTTTTTCATCTTTTAAACTAGAAGCGATTCAGCCCACTGAATGAGCAAAATGCACAAAAAAATTAGACGCTGTTTTATTGATATATTTAAGAAAATAAGCATTTTAGTGTATTCCGTGTATTTCGCGGGTATAGTCTTTAATGGTTGAAAAATTATACGAGGTGTAAAAGTTTTGAGGTACAATTCTGATTTTGTTTTATAAAGGATTATTCCAAAAATGAGTGTGAAAATTGAAACCGGCAATCCCCTTTTCGATGACTTTTATGCGGCAATCGAACATTTCCTGAAGCAGGATCAGGTTACGTATGTCATCGACGGCGAACGCGTGCACGGATACCGCAGCCCTGATTGCAACGCGATCTGGATTCGCGACCATTCCGATATGTTGCGCGGTGCCCGGTATTTTGAAACCGATATGTTGAGCGCTGTTTCGCACTTCGCGGACACCCAGCGGGAGAATGGCGCGGTTTTCGACCTGGTGTCGTGTGCGATGGATCGTGAGAATTGGGCAAAATATGTACGGGTTCCCGTCGAAGCGGATGTCGAATTTCGGTTCGTCAAAGCCATCTACCTCGGTTGGCAGGCGACCGGCAACGATGGCTGGCTGCGCTGGATTTTGCACAAGGCTGAAAAAGCGTTGCTTCACACACTTTCACACCCGCTCCGCTGGAGTTACGAACATCAACTGGTAAAGCGCGCCTTTACTATCGATACATGGGATTTCGATTTTGTGGAAGCCGGTCAACCCTGGCTTAATTTTCAAATTTCCGATAAAACACACTGGGGCATTTTTCATGGGGATAATTCGGGGTTGTATGAAGCCTGCATTTTGCTCTCCATATTGTATCAGCATCTCGACAACAGCACAAAGCAATTATCCTGGTTGAAGCTGGCTGCCGATATTCAGCAGAAAGCCAACGCGCTGTGCTGGAACGGACGGTTCTACCGGCATCGCGTTCCCCTGGATAATTTTAGCCTGCCCGATGTGAATGAAGCCGAACAGCTTTCGCTGTCCAATCCCATGGCAATCAACCGCGGGATGGCGACGCACGAGATGGCTGTGGCGATGCTGCGCGAATATCAGCAGCGCAAAATTGAAACGGGATCCTTTGCCGAATGGTTCTCAATCGATCCGCCTTTCCCCGACGGATTTTTCGGTGATCCCAAATTGGTTCGGGGCGCATACGTAAACGGCGGAATCATGCCGCTGGTCGGGGGAGAACTCGCCAGGGCAGCGTTCGAGCATGGTTTCGAAACTTATGGCGTTTCAATATTGCGCCAATATGCGGAGATGATCCGTGCCTCCGGCGAAACGTACCTGTGGTATTTCCCCGACGGAACGCCTTCCTCCGTTGAAACCAGCACCAGTCCCGAAGCCACACCTACCGATGGCTGGGGTGCTTCTGCCATGCTTTACGCATTTATCGAAGGCCTGGCTGGTGTAGTGGACGCCGACCGGCTTTTCAAAAAAGTCAGGCTTGCTCCGCGTTGGCGCATCGCAGGCGTGGAGAACGCGAAGGTGAGTGTCGGCTATGGCGCTTCAGACGCACAACTCACCTACCAAATCGTATCCGCCCCTGGTTCGGATTATTTAATAATAGAGGGGAACAGCATGATCGAGTTGCATTACCTCTTGCAGCAGGGAAGTCAGGCAGCGGAGGTATCAGTGAATGGCATGCCAATCCCGTTTCACAATGCGACCATCGAAAATAGCCGCTATGTCGATGCGACATTTCCGGTGGTGGAGAAAGCCATCGTTCGCATTAATCTGAAATAGCATCCGATTAAAAAACTCACTCTTTCATAGCCTGAGCTCTGCTTTACCTTTTTTTAACCGCCCAAACCGAGGAGTGCCAAAGCTTGCTTTGGCAAAATATCCGCCTTCAACTCACCCCGCGCTCGTTAAAATGGCTCAGTTTTTGGTCGTTTCAAGGTTTGCAATACCACCTGTGATCCCAAACCGGAGTCTGTGATTCAGATAAAACTCCCTCACACCACCGCCTAAACCTGTTTTTAATGCCCATACCCAGGGAGTGCCAAAGCCTGCTTTAGAAATTTCCCCCTGCCCGCCCAATCCACAGCGCTTCTAAAATAATACTTGCTTGTTTTGCTCAAAATACGTATAATAAAATTTTTAACGCCAATAAATATGACCGAAAAACGGTTGCATCAATTCATAAAATTTGATCATGGAACGCGCTGTTATTTCATTGCTTACTGATTTCGGGGATCAGGACGGATTCACAGGGATCATGAAGGGGGTCATTTTGAGGATCAATCCGGCGGTGCGCATCGTAGATTTGAGCCACCGCGTCCCCGCGCACCAGGTCGATGCGGCAGCTTTTGTGTTGCATACAGCACATTCCTATTTTCCCGCCGGAACGATTCATGTGGTCGTCGTGGATCCGGGTGTGGGCAGCGACCGCAAGATTATCGCCTGCGAGGCGAATACCCAGATTTTTCTTGCGCCAGACAATGAAGTGCTGAAATATATCTTTCATGAATTTGGTATCGATTCGGTAATTCACGTCACCAATCAGCGGTATTTTCTGCCCGTCACCAGCCAAACATTTCACGGACGCGATATCTTTGCCCCGGTGGCAGCGCATTTATCAACCGGTATCGAATTGCATGAACTGGGCGAATCCACAACTGATTTTCTGCCCGGCGCTGTCATCGAGCCGCTGATTTCCGAAACATCAATTCAGGGACAGATTCTGCACATCGATACTTTCGGTAATCTTCTTACGAATATTCCCAAAACGTGTTTGCCCCGTTCAAGTGATTATGCAGAGCTGTCGATTACGGGCAAACAGCTTGACATAAAAGGTATTTCAAATTCATACACCGAATCGGTGGGACAGGAACCGGTGGCAATCCTGGGAAGTCATGGCTACCTGGAAATCGCGATTAACCAACACCGCGCGAGTGATACGTTGAAACTGAAACCTGGAGACAAAATCGCTATTAGATGGAAATGAAAATGAATCGAGAATCGTTATATGACTGGCAATATGCAATGCAAAAACCGGAACCTCCGCGGCGCGCATGGAAACAAAAACTGGGATCGATTTTCAGACTGCCCCTGACGAATTTGGTTCTATTCATGTTAACGCTGGTTACCGCATACCTGGCTTACGGCATCTGGTACAGCCTTGCAGCGACAACGATTTTGCTGGCTCACGAAATGGGGCATTTTTTGACGTGTCGGCGATATGGCGTCCAGGCGACATTGCCCTATTTTATTCCCATGTTTAATCCTTTCGGAACCATGGGTGCGGTGATTAAAATCGGCAGCCGTATTCCGAACAGAAAAGCCTTGTTCGATATCGGCGCTGCCGGACCACTCGCCGGCATGGTGCTGGCGCTGCCGGCGATTATTATCGGGATAAAATTGTCGACTATCGTGGATACTGCGTCGTCGGGTGGATTGCCCCTCGGTGAATCATTGCTGTTTCACCATTTATCGCAATGGCTGCGACCCGAGCTGACCCCTGAAACGGATCTGATGCTGCATCCGCTGGCGTTTGCCGGATGGTTCGGCATGTTTGTTACGGCGCTGAATTTATTGCCAATCGGGCAATTGGATGGCGGGCACGTTGTGTATTCGATCTTCGGGAAAAAAAGCACCGCGATCTATCGGCTGGCGATTTTTGCGTTTGCCCTGAATACGATTGTCTACCCAATGTGGATTCTGTTTTTCGAAATCCTGATTGTTTTCGGCAGGAAGCATCCCCCGCCGATTGATGATATCACTCCCATTGACTTGAAACGAAAGATTCTCGGTGCGTTCATTTTTGTGGTTTTTGTCGTATCATTCATCCCGTTTCCGTTTGATTATTTATAGGCAGCCGTTAAAATGCAAGCGGGCGAATTGGGCACCCTCAACAGCGCCAGGTTCGCAATATGATGAATACAAGGAAAATAACCAACAGGCGATTGATTGTCTACGAAAAGTGCCCCGTCTGCCGTTGTGCCGGAATTTCAATTTGATTCGATGGGATTACGGCTTCTGCACCTGCCGGGCACAAAATTTCAGTCGATTTTTATATTACTTAAATTTCTTAAATGAAAAGCAAATCATACCAGCAATTCATTCATTTTCAAGGTGTTAATATTTCCCACGAACAACACGAAATACCCGAAAATGCTATTCGTGTCATTTCGTGTCTTTCGTGGTCTTATCTAATGATTTCTGGAAATGGAATAACCCATGCAAGCTTCTGAAAAACCACTTACGCCAGATCGCACATCTCTTTGGAACTCAATGAAAAAAAGACTGTATTCGAGAGGATTCATCGTGACAGCCTCCGTCATTGTGTTTTTAATCATCATTGAATTCCTCTTCGATGTGGCAGAAATCGGATTGGGCGAAATTATCGATTGGACAAATCCGCTGCGTCCCACTTCCGGGGCGGTCTGGTCGCTGGAGCAGAAAGACCAGCAAGCCGCTGAAAAACTTATCACGCTGGTTGAAGACATACCGGAAGTAACGCCGGAGATATCCAGCTTCAGTTCATTCGATAACCTGCTGCAAGCGCTGCAACCCGGCAAAGAATTAATTATCAGCAAAGAGAATTTCATCGAATTGTATACCGGGTTGCCGTATACATTCAGGCAGGATATCGTTTCGCCCTTCGAAATGATTCGAATCGCACGCGACAGCAACTGGAAAACAACCAAAATTGCCCGAACCGGGGAGCAGTTGAGCATTTATTTATTGGATGGCGCCGATCAGCCCATGCGTGATTTTTATCCGGCTCTGGCAAAATATCAAAGCCCGGTACAGGTTTCCGGCGAGCAGGTGGAGCACCTGTCGGAACATGAGGAGTTTCGAAATCGAATCATAACCGCGGATGAATTTTACGACGCATTCAACTCACTTCCGCTGGCAAAAAAAGCCTATATCATGAATAATCCCATTCAATTGCTCAAGTGGGGCGATGCGTTGCAGCACGTTGCGATCTCGCGCTATGTTTTCAACGGCAGTGTGAGCATCGGATTCGAAGTGCGGGAAGGCATCGGTAGTGAAATTTATCAATACCAGGCGAATGAATTGGCAACCACCCACCTGGTGAAACGCCTGAATGAGCTCTATCCTGAAAAACATCTTACCATGCCCGAAAGGAAAGAAAGTGAAATTGAAACTCCGTAAAAAGTGGGTGCTGCTAACGATGGCTTCTCTGGCTTTGGTAATCATTGGTCTGTTTTTCTGGATCGTAATATCGCTGCCGCAAATACCCGATGACATCAGCCAGCTTTCATTAACTCCCGCCACAAAAGTGTATGCGAATAACGGGGAGACGATCTCGCGGTTGACGGACCGTCAAATGGTCACAATCGATGAAATTTCACCCTATTTTCTCAAAGCCATTGTTGCGGTCGAAGATGCGGAATTTTACAAACATCATGGGCTGAATAAGAAAGGATTGATCCGCGCGATGCTCAGAAACATCCGCCACGGGCGCATCGTCGAGGGGGGATCCAGCATCACGCAGCAATTGGGTAAAAACCTTTTTCTCTCATTCAGCCAGGAGTGGGGACGCAAATTCAAGGACATGCTCATCGCTATTCAGTTGGAGCGGCGATTCACAAAGGATGAAATTCTTCAGGCGTATTGCAACCAAATCAGCTTTGGACCCGGAATTTTTGGGGTTGAAATGGCGGCACAAAGTTATTTTGCCAAACATGCCGATGAATTAATCCTCGCGGAAGCTGCGTTCCTGGCAAACCTGCCCCGTTCGCCGAACAATTACTACCCCTATCGCAATCCCGAAATCGCGAAAAAACGGCAAGTCCTCGTTCTCAACCGAATGGTGAAAGCCGGATTCATTTCCGAAGATGAAATGCAGCAAGCCGTGAAACAGCCGCTGCCGTTGAGCCATATCGAACGCTACCGGGGCACTGCCAATTATTATGTGGAATATGCAAAACAATTGGTGGCAAGCGCCCTGGGAAACGACGTGGTAAACTATGGCGGATTGAATATTCAAACCACCATGGACGGGAACATGCAGGCGATCGCGCAGAAGGCGGTTCAAACCAAATTGGCTGCATTGGACAAACAATTAGGATTGCCTGATTACGATTCCGCCCCACGCAACCAGCGCCCAAATTACCCCCAGGCAGCACTGGTAGCGGTCGATCCGCGCAATGGCGATGTCAAAGCACTCGTCGGCGGACGCGATTTCAATTATAGCGAATTCAATCGCGCGGTCCAGAATAACCGGCTGCCGGGCTCGAGCTTTAAGCCGGTATTATATCTCACCGCTACCGATATGGGTATCATTACGCCGGCAACCGTCGTGGTCGATTCGCCGGTCACGTTCAAAATCAATGGTGCTCCGGACTGGTCGCCCGAAAATTTCAGCCATACGTATGAAGGTCCGATGATTGTAAAGAAAGCCCTGATGCAGTCGGTGAATGTGGTCGCGGCGAAAATTATGGATAGAACGAAGCCGGAAAACGTGATGCGTTATGCTCGGAAAATGGGCATCACCAGTCCGTTGGGCGAGCATTTATCGCTGGCATTGGGCACTTCAGGTGTTTCGCCGCTGGAAATGGCGGGTGCGTATTCAGTTTTCGCCAATGGCGGTATTCACTTTAAGCCGCGAATCATCAAATCCGTGGAATCGCCGGCTGGCAAGCGCTTGCTCGAAGATGCGGTGCAAAGCGTACGGGCTGTTGACGCGCAATCCGCCTACCTGGTAGTTGATATGATGAAAGCGGTATTCGAAGATGGCACCGCCCGGTCCGCCCGCGCGATGGGATTCAGCCGTCCCGCCGGCGGAAAAACCGGAACCACCAATGACGAACGGGATGCATGGTTCATCGGCTACACGCCTCAACTGGTCACGGCAGTCTGGGTGGGCTTCGATGATAACCGGCAAATGCGGGATAAAAACCGGCGCGGGATCACCGGTGCGCGGGGAGCGCTGCCCATCTGGGTCGAATTCATGAAAAATGCCCTGTCCAGAGAACCCTATCAGGATTTTTCAATCCCCGTTGGCGTGATTTTCAGCGATGTCAATCCGGTCACCGGCGAGGAGAGCACCGATGAATACGGCGATGTGCTGAGAGTGGCGCTCAAAGCCGGAACCAGGCTGCCCTTGCCACGGATCCCTTAGAAAATGTTTCCGGATTAGTTCAATTCGCTTTTAAAATTGCCACCACAGCGGTTGTTTAATTTTTCGTTCGGGGGATGGGGTGGAAGCTTCTGATTTTGTCCGTTGCCGACAAAAATCCGTTTTCATGCTTTGAGCCTATCCGAAAACCTATTTCAAAGAATGATATGGGTAGGTAATAACTGTCATTTCCGCATGTTTTAAGCGGGGTGCCGCCCACGGGAATCCACCTGCCTGCTTTATAAATGGATTCCCGTGGTCGGCATCCCGATTAACGGATCTCGGGAATGACAAGAAGGGTTTTCGGATAGGCTCGTAATAGAACACTGTTTGGCGGGGCGCGCAGAAAGATTCGCGATCGAGGGATGTCGGGAATTGAAGGGTGGATTTTTAAAAATGATCATATTTTGTATGCAGCTTGACAATTATTTTTTTATTTATTCGCCAAGGCTCGCACCAAAAAATTGCACTACTGCCAAAAAATCTGATAACCCATGATTCAAATTCAAAATATGCACCTGGCTTTTGGTGAGCAGGTTATTTTCGACAATGTTTCATTGCACATAAAGCGGCTGGAACGGATCGGGCTCGTCGGACCCAATGGCGCCGGCAAAACAACCCTGATGCGGATCATCCTGCGCGAGGTGGTTCCGGATAAAGGTCAACTCAAGCTGGCGAAGCAACTTACCTTTGGTTACCTGCCACAGCAACAGGTGGAAAGTCGCGGCAAATTGCTGCTAGATGAGGTGCTGTCCGGTGTGGAAGAAGTCAAACGTATCGAGGCTGAAATAAAGCAACTGCAGGAGGGGCTTTCGGAACCTTCGCATAGCCAATCAGATACCGAAAAAAATCTGAAGCGTCTGGGCGAATTGCAGCATCGCTTCGAAGAACTAGGGGGATTTCACCTGGAACATGAAGCCAGGCGCATCCTGGGTGGTCTGGGTTTCAGCGAAGACCAATTCGGGCAACCATGCGAAACATTCAGCGGTGGCTGGCAGATGCGTATTGCATTGGCGAAACTTCTCCTGCGACGTCCTTCCGCGCTGCTCCTCGATGAACCGACCAACCATCTCGATATCACTTCGATGGAATGGCTGGAATCCTTCTTGTACAAATACCCGGGAATCATCATCCTCGTCTCGCACGATCGCTTTTTCCTCGATCGCGTGGTCAATAAAATTATATCACTCGAGCGCGGAAAACTCTCGGAATTTTCCGGATCATACACATTTTTCGAGACCGAGCGCCAGCGCCAGGAAGAGCAAATTATGCTGCAATATGAACGGCAGAAACAGGAAATTGAGCGTATCCAGCGATTCATCGAGCGTTTCCGTTACAAGGCATCTAAAGCGCCGCAAGTTCAGAGCCGGATCAAGCAGCTCGAGAAAATGGAAAAAATCATTCCGCCCTCCTCGCGTAAAAAAATCCGTTTTAGCTTCCCAGCAGCGGTGCGCAGCGGGCGGATTGTTTTCAAATTGCGGGAGTTGGGCAAATATTATGGCGCGAAACACGTATTCGAAAATGTGAATATCACCATCGAGCGCGGCGAACGCGTTGCCCTGGTGGGCGTTAACGGCGCGGGAAAATCAACTCTCAGCAGAATACTCGCCGGCACCGAAAATGCCACCACCGGCGAGATTGAATTCGGGCACCAGGTCAAGCTGGCATTTTACGCCCAGGAAACGGCAAATACATTGAATGGCGAGCAGACTATTTTGGATGATCTGTCAGAGCTCGCGCCGCAAATGGACATGAGCCGGCTGCGTACGCTGCTGGGATGCTTCCTTTTCGAAGGGGATGATGCTTTCAAATCCGTGAGCGTGCTCTCCGGTGGCGAGAAAAGCCGGCTGGCGCTGGCGAAAATGCTCCTTCGTGAGTCCAATGTACTCATTCTCGATGAACCAACCAACCACCTTGATATCGCGGGCAAAGATGTGCTGCAGGAGGCGCTTCAGGAATACCAGGGCACGCTTATTCTCGTTTCGCACGACAGGTATTTTCTCGATAAGATAGTAAACCGGGTCATCGCGCTGGACAATGGTTTGGTAAACGAGTATCTGGGAAATTACAGTTATTACCTGTCAAAGCGCGAGGAAGACGCCCCTGCCGAAGAGGAAGAGAAGGATCAACCTGCAAAATCCCACTCCTCGAAAAAATCAAAAGAGCAGAAGCGTCTGGAAGCAGAAACCCGTCAGGCAAGTTATCAACAGCGGCGCGAGGTTGAAAAGGCGCGTAAGGCAATCGAAACCGAGATCGAAACCAAAGAAGCGCGAAAGGCTGAGATTGAATCCGAACTGACGCAACCGGCTGTTTACACTAATCCGGCGCTTTCGAAAGAATTGAACACGGAGTATCGCCGGTTGTTGGAGGTGCTGCCGGAATTGTATGCGAAATGGGAACACATCACCGAATCATCGCCTGCATGATAGCCTGCCTTTGAAGAGCCTTCGGATTCCTGTCGGTATGCCGGGTGGGTTGGGAAAGCAAGCTTTCGCACTCCGGAGTTTATTCTTTGATGAGATTTAGAAGGGTTTCGGCGCTGGCAGTTTCATTCGATTGCAGGTCTGTGATCACAACCTCTATTCGGGTTTCCCCCAGCGGAAGATTTGAAAAGTCAAATGCAAGGTATTCGTTGATATTCCGTTCATTCGATGTCCGCTCATAGATCGATGTAAGTTCCTTCGTCTGTTTCGAGCCGAATAAGCTGGCAAAGGACTGGAATGTTTTGCCAAAAAAACTGGTCGTTTCTTTGAGTGTTTTCGCGCGATATTCGATGCGGTAGGTTGTCTGTCCATTGGCATCCAGTTTCAAATTATACACCTCGTAATATAAGTAGATGGGTTTATCGCGCAAAACGGACTTGAAGGGGTGCGGCGTCATTTTCAGCGACTGCCGCCAATTGCGCCCGGAATTTGTTGTCCCGGGGGAGATGTTGTCAGCCAATTTGAGGTCACTCACCGCGAGTCGATCATTGTCAAAACGCCTCACCGGCAAATCGATGCGGAAAAGCCCCATCCGATTTGACTCATGACTCTCCAATTGCAGTGAAAGGTGATAGTCGCCTTCATACAGTACAAAATTCTGTTCCAGGATGAAGTTGCCGTTCTCCCCCTCAGGCAGTGGGGCTTTTACCAGATTCACCGCTTGTTTTTGGGTTAAAATATCGTTATATAGTGAGTCGTTGATGAAAAATGTATATTCAAGATAGCTTGCAGTGATTTCATTTTTTTTCTCTGAATAGGATAGCAGACTTGCCGGCAGGGAAAAATAAAAATCGATTTCAGTGCTGTCGTTCTGCCCTTTGAATTGAGCCGAATTATACACAATGGGCAGCGGCTTGGCTTTGTAGTCATACTGGTAAACTTCGGGCGGGATTTTGCCCATGACTTCGATTTGATTCATCTGGAAGCTATTTAATTTGGCTTCATCGAGGGAGGTGCTGAGAATGGCATACACGTTATTCACGTGCGCCCGTTCGGAATAAAGCTGTTGAGCAAGGTAGATTTCCCCATTATATCCCATACCGGGAAGCGCAGCCTGGCGCAAATCCTGAACCAGCCTGAAAACACCACCGTCGGCAACAAAATCGAATACCAATTTATCATTAATTTTTACGTATGACCAGGACTCGTTCTCTTTCGCCTGCACACGGGTGAGTGCCGACACAAAGCGGTCTGTCGGCGGACCATACTTGATATAGATTTTTCCGCGGTCGTCATAGAATGGCGGAGCCGTGTATCGAAAATTTTCCCTGGCAAACTTGACGCGCTGAAAATGCTCGATCAGCCGCTCGTTGATAACTGTTCCGGGCGTGGGATCGCGGCTTTTCCAGAATTTTTTGAAGAAGAATCCTTTTTTCTGAAGCGATAGCGCCTGATAGAATTCCCGTTCCTCGTTGGTGAGCAGCAATTCAATATCGAGATACATCGCCTGGAGCATGTCCTCATCGGTGAGTTTTGCGATGCCTCTGAAATAGGTACGGCAGGCGGCATCGTTTATGCCAAGTTCCAGGAAGATTTCTGACAGCCGAATGAGGGCGCGGGCTTCATCGCGGCGAGAGATAGACAATCTTCGGTAAATATCTATCGCGCGATCGAAGTCCTGCATTTCCTGGTAAACGCGGGCTAATTGATACAGAGTATCTTTATAATCGGGCAATTGATTGATTAGTGTCTGGAATTCCGTTTCAGCTTTTTCGAGATTTTTTTTGCCGGCTTTTGCCAGGTACGTGCAACCGAGATGATAGCGTGCATCGAGAAAATCCGGATTTAATTTCAATGCCTGTTTAAAAAATTTGATGGCGCGTGACTTATGGTCGCGTTTCAAGAGTGCACGCAATTTTTCCAGCGGAATAATCCGTGATTCACCGCGCTGCAATTCGATCTTTCCGAGCATAAAATAAATATCAGGCACGGTATCGCAAAGCCCGACCGCAATTTTGTAATAAAATTCCGACGAGTCCAGTTCCCCGCGCTGAAAGTATGACTGTCCCTGCTGCGCATAAAAAATGAAAGATTTTGGTGAAATGCGAATCTGACGCAAAATGGATGAATCGATAGGGGAAAATTCAATCAGCGTCGTATCTTCCTGAATCAACCCGGTGTTGAGACTGTCCGGAATTTCCTGTTGGGAGTAACTTGCAGAAAGGACACCCAGAAAAAGGATTGCGATAAATATCTTGAGCTTTGGATGGAAGTCGAACAAGCGCATATAATTTGCTCCGATTGGCTCTAATCAATATTTTCAGTTGATTTTTTCAACTCGATCGACCACTGGTAGAATTCCTGAAAGGTCATTTTTTTCAGGAACACCAGCCCGTGGGTGGCTCGTATTCTCGGATGGACATGACTCATAAAAAAATCGCGTCCGAGGCAAATTTTCATCTGCTGATATTGTTCGACCATGATGCGTTGAGCCAGCCTGCAAAACGGTCCGTCATATTCATAGCTCGGAAAGGATGCATCGCGCTGTGATCCGAAATAATTCATGAACGTGCTTTCCAGGATTGAAAGCGAACCGAGCGAGACCGGTACGAAAATATTTGCCTCTGATGGATGGAATCGATGCCAAACATTGCGGTAACCGATGATTTTGAGGTTGGCTTTGCCGGTATTTTTCTCATAAATTTTCAGCGCTTCGGAAATAGCCTGCATCACTTTGTAATGGGTATCGGGTCCGCTGCCTTCAGGATCGAGTGCAACGGTAATTTGAGTTGGTTCCAGATTCTCGATAAGCTGCAAAATTGGCATCACGTCGCGCCCGATTTCCGGTTCCTCAGTGAAAATCTCCCCTTTATAGAATCCCAACCGCGAATGAATGACATTTGAAGTGTCGAAGCCGAAATGCGCCCACAAGAGATCTGCCTCCCATTCCCGACTCATGCCTTTTAATTGCTGGATATAAGCCAGATCTTTCTTGCCCGGATATTGCGTCGAGAAGTAATTCTTCAGTTCATCGATGCGGTCTTTCAAATGCCCGATGTTGTCTTCTTCAAATAAAAAGATCAAATTGCGCAAAACCCGTCTCGATTCACCTTCGTCTTTCATCGTGCGGCTATGTGCTGCCACGCCATCGAGAAACTGGTTCACATCGCGATTTTTGAAAATCGGATTGGTGGGATCAAAATAATTATCCCGCATCAATTGACGGCATTCTGACGTTTCGATGAATTTCGATAGCTTTTCGAGAAGCTGCAGTACGTACAGGTTGGTGACCGCATTGAATCCACTAGTAAGATAATTGAAATAATGCTTGTTGTGAGGACTTCGAACAAGGTGAATAATATAGCCGAGATAGCCCAGCATAATATCATCATGATGCGGTGCCGTGTGCAAAAATGTCTCGTTTTCGACCGGTTCCAGTCCGGCATTTATTTTTTTAATCAGGCTTTCGCGCGTTTTTTCCTTCGCTTCATCCAGATGACCCTTTAATTTTCTGAGCAACTCTGCCCCGATAATATTGGTTTTAAAATCGTTCCGGATCAATTCGAGAATTGGTTTTTTATTCATCACCGAGAGATTGGTGATAATGCGCTCTACAGTTTCATCATCGAGGACTTCTTCGCGAACCAAATCTTCGAGCCGGCGCTGTACCAGGTATTTTCTGGCGCCTTTCGTCAGGTAGAAGCGTGAATTGGGCAGGTCGTGCAGAATTGTAGCCGGGTATAAATTGTTTTTTTCGAGTTGAATGGTATCACTTATAATTTTCGATTTTGCTTCTCCGGCGGCGATAATAATCACAACCGCATCCTTGTTATAACTGATCGTTGATAATCCGATGGTGATCACCAGCCGATTGCGGGCAACCTCGATGCCGCCCAAATCAATTGCTGCCGCCGCTTGTGTTTCATAGTTGGTTTGCGTGAGCCGCGTGGTTGAGAAGTGATCCGAACCCGATACATTAAAACCAATGTGCCCGTCAGGACCGATTCCGCCCAGGAAGAAACCGATACCCCCGAGGCTGCGTATCTTTTGTTCATAGTCGGTGCAATACTGGTCTACCGCTTCGATCACCGATTTCTGAAGTCGCTGCAGGCGGCTTTCACCCTGGCGCGTGCGCAGGCTCAGATCTACGAAATTGTCAGGAAAGATCAGATTGAGCGGCATGCCGGAAGGTATACCAAGTTGATGCGTATCGAGCAGCAACGCTTTTTCCGGATCTAATCCGAATTCATTGATATAGTATTTATTCACATAATAATAAAAGCTGTTTCGCTGTTGGGGATTGATCGGATAGAACTCATCTATTTGCACAAAATGCAGGCTTCTCATATCCGGTTTTATTGCGGAATTGATGCCATTTTGAGCCAGGTCGTTTTGCACATTTTCGATGTTCCAATTGCGTAAATAATGCGTCACCCATTTAATGAAATGCTCAGGTGTTTTGCCGGTTGGCAGGGCGATTACCCCGCCGGGATTGCCTTGCACCCATTCAATGAATCGCAGCGCCGTGAGTTTTCCCAGCGCCGGGAAATTATCCACCTCGATGACCCCAATTTTTTCTGTCGGTCGATAGACCAGCTTTCGACCGGATTTTTCGAGCGCGATTCGTTCAACTTCAGAGTGATGTTTATTCAATTTTGGTGCACTCATCTGTTTTACCTGCAAAGGTTTATTCATTGCGTTAGCACGATTTTGAATGTAATGAAAAAATAGATTACAAACAAGTAAATTTTCGGGCAAATGTCATGCTTCTGGCGCGCAATATAAACGGAGTGCAGTTGGTCGGGAAAGCCCGGATACCTTGGTCCCGTGGAAACATCAAAGCAGGCATATCCCGGAAATGGCTGAATTCGGAACTCTGAATATTCTTGATTAATGTGCATGTAACCGGAAAATACGTGCATGGATAGCGTTCTATTGGCGAAAAATTCAATCCTGATATAAGCCGTGACTTCGAATGAAGTGCTCTACTTCTGGTGGAACCATATAGCGGATGGAAATGTTTCTGGCATTCCATTGACGAATTCTACTTGATGAAATATCGATTAGCGGCGCATCGACAAAAATTGCACGGGAATGGTATTGCTGCTTCAGTTCTTCAAAATTTGCCCCGGAGCGCGGTACAACCACGATTTGAGACAAAGCGAAAATTTCATCCGGGCGATACCAGCTTTGAATGTCTTTCAGACTATCGGCGCCGATGATGAAAAATAGCCGGGTTCGTTCTATTTGCCATTCTGAGCAGATTGCCCGCAATGTTTCGACGGAGTATGAAATACCTTGTTTATCTAATTCAATCGAAGAGCTTTCGAACGCGGGATTTGAATTAATCGCCAGGTTCAGCATCTGCAACCTGAGCGATGTATCTGTAATGTTTTGATGTCCCTTGTGAGGTGGAATGTTTGCGGGAATGAAGATGACTTTGTCCAATTGCAGCGTATCGCGGACATATTGGGCAATCAGCAAGTGCCCGTTATGAATCGGATCGAAGGTTCCCCCGAAGATGGCGAGCGTTTGTGAATGCATATTGTTGAGTTACTCACGAACTCCTTTTGATGAATCCGATGATACGTTTTCAGGTTCAACTTTTTGTGAATTCGAGAGCATGTCCAGCTTTTTGCGTGCAATCTCTCTAAGCATTGTTCGGGCTTTTGAAGTCAGTTTATGTTGATCATATTTTGATATGAAATACTCGAATAACTCAGTAGCTTCATCCAGGCGGTTCAATTTGAATAGAGATTGACCTTTCCAGAAAATCGCTCCGGGGCTGTATTTCGTATCATAATATTTATCTATAACCGATTGAAAGTAAACAATCGCAGCATCGAAGTAGCTCATTTTATAATAGATGATACCTGCTTCGTATTCTTTCCGGGCAAGCTTTGTACGCAGTTCATCCAGTCTTTTCGTTGCGACTTCCCGGTATTCACTAGTGGGATATTCTTCAAGAAATTGCTGAAATCCCCGGATGGCTTTTTGGGTATTTTCCTGATCGAGTGAATATTTTGGTGACAACTGGTATTCGCAGACAGCGGCTTTATATTGCGCATCATCGATGAGCTGACTGTGAGGAAACATTTTAACCAGCTTTTGATATTCAGCAGCAGCGAGGATATATTCTTTCAGGTGAAAATGGCATTCGCCGAGGTAATACTGGGCAGAATCCATCAAGGTTGAGCCCTGGTAGCTAAGTGTGATGATACGAAATTGCGTTTTAGCATCCAGATAATCCTCATCCTCAAACATATTGCGCGCAATCTTGAAGCGCTCTCGTGCGGATGGATTGCCTTTTATTTTATGTCCGCCGCAAGCGCTGATGATCAATATTCCGATAGAAAATAGAACGACCCACCTTTTCGCCATTAACAACTCCCTGATGCATTCTTTACGTGCTTCGAAGTGCATAAAATGAATATATAATCACCCCTGTTGCCATAAGAACCAATGCCGGCTCCAGAAATTTTTTCAGCACACTTTGTGACGGAATTTCAGGAACGGTAATCGGCAATGCGGTTGTTCGAAACTGTTGCGCGTTTTTCACCGGAAGCTCATCGCGCGCCTGGTTTTCAACGATACCGCTCCAAAGAATTTTTCCATTCCTGCAATTGGTCAAACGTACCTGAAATGATGCATTTGCAGTGCGATGAAGCTTTTTTTCGCTTCGGAATGACCACTTCGAAATTGGTTGGTAAGATAAATCCAATTCGATGATTTTATAAAAAAGAGCGCAGGTCATTTCAGAATCTTCAATGGCTACGCTGCATGAATCTTGATAAATATTTGAAATTCCAAATTCATTCACTGATTGAATGATGCAATTCTCAACGAACCAGGCTTGATCGCGATCTTGGGGATGGTTGATCAGGGCATATCGCGCTCCCTGCTGCCAATCGAGTGAATCCGCGAGTTTCCGAATTGCGCCGCAGGTAACATTATATAAAAAGTCCCAATTTGACAGTGCCTGAGGTTGTTCGGTATAAGCAAATTCGCAGCCGATCAGAATTGCGGCACCAATCAACCACTGCAGCCCGGGCTTAATTCTACGAGATAAAAAACGCTTCGAAAATCTATGTAACTCAAACAAAAATAAATCGAAGCTCCTTGCTAAATTCATTAAAGTCAAGCCGGTTAAAAAATACTCTTATCTAACTCAAGGCTAATTTTAAAGTTCCATCACAGGCGCAGGATGAAGGAAAAAAAGTGCCATCTGGCTGACTGCTGTTCAGTTTTTTCAAAAACAAGGGAATAATTAAAAAGAAATGAATTATGTCCAAATTTATTGGCGGATTTGACAAAGTGATTTGAATCGATGAGACCGATACCGGTAGAAAAACATTGATGCTGCGTTTGTGTCTGAAAATAGCCGCCTCTCAAGGCGAGTAGCGAAAAAACGGTCTGCTCAACGCCGGCATGAATTTCGAATGTATCCCAGTTTTCGATTTGATTCAAATTTCGGATGTCACAGCTTAACAGCGTGTTGGAAAACGGCTCATAAGCTAATCCCAGGTTAATCGTATCGTCCATCATTCGCTGGATCGGTTCCCGAAAATTGGGCAGTTTTTTAGCGAGTCCAAAATATGCAACGCCAATGGTGACACGCTCATTCGGTTTTAGCATGGCGCCGTAGCTGGTGACGAGGTCTCGCTGCTCCATCGTTTCCTGCCGATATTCAAGAAGCGTAGTCGTAAATCCGACAGCGACCTGCTCCGACAGCCTGAATCTCAACAAGAACGAGTGGGAGATGTCTTTGCCGAATGTCTCGAAATCGAGAAATTTGTCGCGTCTCAAGCGGTTTTTATAGTACAGGGATTCTTCCGAAAAGATGAATCCGCCCGCTATGAATTTTGCCGAAAAGGTAATTCCTTTTACCAGCCACGCCAACGATTTGGCAAGTTCGCGGGATTGCCGGTTTTCATCAAGCATGTACCGATCTGTCAAACTTGCTGCCGAGGTAATGGGATTTAAAAAAAAAGTGATTTTGAAATTTTTTGGCAGGCGATATAAATCGAAAGTTGCCGGATTGAAGTTTGAAGTTGCCAGATCATCATTCACCGCCACAAAAGCGCCGCCCATTGCCAGCGCCCGGCAATTCGATGTGCTGAGCGAGATGATATAATCTTCGCTTTTTGCCTGATCCGGTAACGCAGTCCCGATCAAGAACGATACCATAACAAGCCTGATGAAGATGTATTGAGGCAATCCGGTAATTCTCATTCATTCACCAAAATTCGGTTTGAAAAATCCTTTAATATTTTGTTTAATAGTACGATAATGCGCTGTGAAAACAGCGGCTGCCGCTTAAAAAAAGCAGCGCTAAAATACTCATTATTTCACAAAACTGCAAGATAATTCTACACGCCCGGGCAAAACCTCCGCTTTAGTTGGATACGCCGGCTCTCGTACTGGATATTAAATGTACGTTTAACCGCAACGGATTCCGTATGCGCACAAGCGTTGGCAACTACAACTTCTTAATATTTTATAACCTTGTGATATTCGAAAAGCGTAATGCTCTCTCTCCAGGGAGAGGAGATTTGCGTTGGGAGAGGGTAGGGTGCGGGCAAGGATTAAATTCTTTTGATTTTTTTTGAGTACCGCCTGAAATTCCGATGAATCCAAATTTCGAGGTTTAAAATTGCCCTCGGAGAACTGATGGATCCTAGCTGGGGGGAAGCCGCGTCAAGCCTCAATGTAGCATTGGCGGAATTGATCAAACTTTGGTAAAATTATCCACGGTCTCCTGATCGAGCAACTGGACAACTTCAACCAGCAGACGGATGCAATTTTCGACATCTTCAAGGCTTAAAATTCCGACATGTGAATGAATGTGGCGCGTGGGAACGCCGATAACGATACTCGGGCATCCGGCGCGCGCGATATGAATTGCGCCCGCATCGGTAGCGCCCCGTGCCATTGAGGAAAGCTGATATTTAATCTGGTGCTTTTCAGCGGTTTGTATGATCAATTCTTTCAAGCCCTGGTTCGGAATCAATGAGGCGTCGAATGTGAGGATCGACGGACCTTTTCCCAAAACCGCCGGCGCTTCGGTGGCTTCGATTCCTGGTACATCGCCTGCGATATCCACCTCGAGCGTGATACACACATCCGGTTCAGCCAGCCAGGCAGCGGTACGCGCGCCCCGAATGCCCACTTCCTCCTGCGTGGTTGCTGCACCGATAATTGTATTCGGATGCGCAATGCTCTCCGTTGACAAAATTCGAACAATTTCCGCTGCGATAAATGCACCTATCCGATCATCGAATGCTTTTCCGATTGCCAGCTTCATATTGCCTTTTTGCACTTCCTCCTCATAAACCGGCTTTTCAGTAACTGAAAATTTGGAAACAGGCATAATCGGATCACCCATCCGCACGCCCATCGCCTCAACCTCCTGCTTATTGGAGCATCCGATATCGATGAACATTTTGCTTTTTTCAACCACCTTTTTTCTCTCTTCGGGCGGCAACAGATGCGGCGGTTTGGCTGCGATGATGCCTTCCAGATCCCCTTTCCGTGTCCGTATCAAAACCCGCTGCCCAAGCAGCACCTGATCGAACCAGCCGCCTAATTGCAGGAACGTGATAAATCCCTTGTCGTTAATACCATTCACGATGAAACCGACCTCGTCAACATGACCGGGCAATAATATTTGCGGTGACGATGCAGTTCCATTTTTAAAAAATAATAGTGATCCTAATTTATCGACTTTCAGATCGGTCGTAAACGGCTGCACATAATCCCGTGTCAATTTGATAGGATCGCGTTCAAAGCCTGAGGGACCAAAGCTGTTGCAAAGATTTTCCAGGAATGTCAATGAAGAATCTGTCATGGCTTCCTCCTTTTTTGCCGTAATTGCATCTGCGATTAACGAATGTTTTAATCAAGTCGATTGCGCATCAGCAATGATTTTGTATCGCGCACAAGTAAATCAAATCCAGTCACTGCTGTCCGGATTTTGCTTCATAATTTAATAAATTTTGGACTCAAATCAAAGAAACTTATTGGATGAATACCGGTTAAATTACTATCTTTTAAGCCGGTGACTTCATCCTCGTTTCAATTTCCGGTAAAATTGTACCGGTTGATTCTCAAGTCAAATTTTTCTAAAAAATTACAGCATTCAAGCTATCAAAACGTGCTAATGAATTATTGCTTATGGAATATCCGAAATTAAGACCGATCGAAGCGTTGCCTGTTCAATATTCGGGTCAGGAAATGATTGGATTGCGCGATCCTGCCGGCAAGGGTGAGCAACTCGTTGTAGTGCCAAAGGAAATTTTTTATATCCTTCGGTTTTTTGATGGCGAACACTCGCTCCTTGATATTCGGACCGAATTCATGCGGAATTTCGGTTATTTCCTTTTCGAAGAACAACTCAATGAATTACTCGCCAGTCTCGATCAAAACCTGCTGCTGGATAGCGCACATTACCGCCAATCATTGGAGCGCATGATTGCTGAATATCGCGCGCAACCTGTCCGCCCGGCTGCCCATGCCGGTGTGAGCTATCTGGCAGAACCCGGTGCGTTGGCGCAGCAAATAACCGGATTTTTCAGCAATTCTCATGGTCCGGGCTTGCCGAACGGGAAAATCAATTCAGTGCCGCTGAAGGGCATCATCGCGCCGCATATCGATGTTAAAGCGGGCGGCAACTGCTTTGCGTACGCCTACAAAGAATTAGCTGAATCGGAAGATATCGATCTGTTCATCATTATCGGCACCGGGCATGCGGGCGTCCGGCAATTTTTTGCTTGTACTGACAAGGATTTCGAAACTCCCTTCGGTCGTGTCGCCACCGATAAGGCATTTTTGACTAGGCTGCAAGAGAAGCTGACATTCGACATTTTTGAACAGGATCGGCTCCACCAAAGCGAACATGTGATTGAATTTCAGTTGATCTTTTTGCAGTGGCTATATCATAAACGTCATACTTTTCAGATCGTACCAATCCTTTCAAGTTTCTCGGCGGCAATGCTCGAACCCGAGTGGATCGATCCCGCGCATGGTGCTTTGATTAGGGAATTTTTGAATGCGCTGCGCGATACCATTCAAGAAACCGACAAACGGATCTGTGTGATTGCCAGTGCTGATCTGGCGCATATTGGTCCGCGATATGGCGATTCATTCAAACCGGATGCGCATTATCTGGCAGCAATAGAGGCGAGTGATCGTGAGGCACTCGATTATGCCGCGAGCCTGGATTCTGCTGCGTTCAGAAAATCCGTCCTGAAAGATGAAGAGAAGCGCCGGATTTGCGGCTTTCCCCCAATCTATTCCATGCTCGAAGTTATCGGTGCAGATAAGGGCAACTTATTGAAATACGATAGCGTAGAAGTTGATTCGAACCGTTCTGTTGTGTCGTTTGCGAGTATGGCGTTTTTTTAACGAGCTTTTCACCGAAAGGCTGCCGGTGTTTGATTTCATTGGATTCAGCTTCATCCCGGCAGTTGCCCCAAAATTCGCTGAGGATACAGGTCTTTTCAGAAATTGTCGTGCCAATCAGAGAGCCTTCTTCGTCCGTTCCAGGTCGATTAAAACGCCGGCATCCATCAGGCGCTTTTGCAGTTGCGGGATTGCCAACTGCGCCGGTCGGACCCCTTGCTGCAAACTCAGCGCTGCGGCTGTCCCCGCCGCCTGACCCATCATGTGGCAATGCGATTGAACGCGAAGCCCCGCCATACCCTCATGGGTGGCTGAGGCGCAACGCCCGGCTATCAGCAAATTATCAACATCGGCTGCAACCAATATGCGATACGGGATCTGGTAAGTTGTCCCTTTTTCGGGGTGGATCGACTGATCCTGCCAGGTTGTATAGCCCGTACCCAGCGGATCATGAATGTCCACCATCCAAAAGCCGTGTCCGATGGCGTCCGGGAAGCTTCGACGTTTGATGATATCGGGTGCATCGAACGTGTATAGCCCGTGAACGCGCCGGGATTCACGGATGCCCAGCCAGCACGCAATGCGGTCGATTTCCAATTGCTCGCAGCCACCTGCATTTTCACGAAAGTAATTCAGAAAAACAGGAAGTTTGGCTCTGGCGGTCATCTCTGCGCGGGTAATGTCCTCGGCATCGAGGGGATTGCCGTCTGTGCATGCGAT
>JAFGMA010000190.1 GCA_016927835.1 Candidatus Zhuqueibacterota bacterium
ACAAATTAGTATTCCCTTAAGGGAAGCCAGTAACAATGCCCTTTTAGGGCTAAGCAAGCCACCGGCTATGCCGGTGGTAATGACTCAAAAACCTCGGCTTCAGAAAAATTGCTTAAAAAGATCGATTCAGCCTTGACATTGAATGGCGAGGCGGTTCCCAGCGATTCGGTCTCCGGGCGGAGGCGAATCTTGTAATCCCGTACATCCCGCAGCCCCACCAGCGCAACTGATGAAGGAAAACCCGCCGTTCGCGCCTGGCAACCGTCGCGCAACTGCGGGAGTACTGAAATCAGCACGTCGTCAAACAGCGCGTCGATTTCGTCAATGAGCAGTACAATGGGTTTACTTTGGCTCTTGCACCATTCAGCCAAATACTGGCTTAAATCCAGGCTTTTGCCGCTTTTGGGATTGCGGGGTCGCAACGCTGCCGGTAGCTGAAATTCTGAAGCGCGGTGAATACTGTCAATAAAGACTTCAGTCGCCTTTTCCAGGGTGATGCTCCGGTAGCCAGCGCGTTCAAACGAAGCCACTGCCGAAATATAATTCCCTTCGGTATTCAGCTTGCGCGCCAGGGCATGTAAAAAAGTCGTCTTCCCCGTTTGGCGCGGCGCGTGCAGCACAAAGTAGGATTTATTTCGAATCAAACTTTCGACTTCTGTCAGCCGTTTCAGTGGATCAACCATGTAATGGTCTTCAGGAAAACACAAGCCAGCGCTGTTAAAAAATTTGGGCATCCTCAATCGCTTAATCTGTATTTCTCAAGTTGAATATACTTATAATACAAATAAAAACAATGAGAATCAAGCGAAAAAAGAATCCTATAGCATGGTTTGAAGGATGATTTAAAGCGAAAGACGAATTCGGGAAAATTGACTGGCAACCATTTTGATGGTACAAAATGCGGCGATTTATAAATTCGGGAGCCAACGTTCGCCATAGCGAAAGTGGACTCCCTTAATTTTCCTTATTTTAAATAAACACATCGCCTCACAGCCGAGAAACCATCGGCTTTGAGGCGATAAAAATAAATGCCGGAGCCAAATCCTTCGGCGTGCCATTTTACCCGATAATTTCCGGACGGTTGCATTTCGTCAACCAGGATTTCCACTACCTGCCCTCTGATGTTGCAAACCTTCAGGCTGACATCGGTATGCCCGGGCAGAGAATAGGTTATAGTGGTTACGGGATTGAATGGATTCGGATAATTCTGTGAGAGTTGGAAAGCGCTGGGGAGAGACTCATCACCGGCGACACCCGATGGCGATTGATTGAAAATCATATCCTTGAACTCCCAGTTGGTGTGCAGCGACCATTGATCCGAGAAATGAGGATCGGGTTGTCCGTCCAGGTTGATGAAACCGCTCTGACCGGGAGGAACAATATTTTCATCGATTATCTCTGTCGGGCAAAATTCAATTGCCTGCTGATACGTTCCGTGAGAATTGATTATCCGGGGTACCGCCTTCAAATCATCGTAAGAAGGCTGCGCAAGCGGATCGACAAAATCAGACATTGCTGTCACGCGATGAGAGCCGACCCAGGCGATATTGTCACCATTATTCCACCAACTGACCGGTTTATTATTCCAATTGACGAAATAGCTTTGTACCGGAGCCGCAGCGTTTGGCAGGTCTTTGAAATCGATGAATCCGCCCCATTCCTCGCTCCCGTCACCTTTGTGCGGCAACCGGGGATCGACGCTGTCGCTGCGGTCCTGGTACAAACCAGTGTGCCAGTATTTGATTTGTTGATCGTTACCCGCGTAAACAAGGTTAAACGACATCGGATTTATTGCGGCTGCTGCTTCGAATTCTTCGAGACTGTTGGCTTTGATCACGCCCAGCACAAATTTTATCATATCCAGTTCTTTGTTCCAGAATGTCATTTTCATGGTGAAAACCTGGTTATTGGCGAGATCATAGCCGATAACCGGTCCGTGCAGGCTACGATAATGCTCGAAGACAATCTCGGAATTCTGGGTGGGAATGGTGTCCCGGATAGTTTCGAATTCCAGCCAATTACCATCGAAAAAATATTTGTTCGATGACAGATCGGATGAATTGGTGAGTGTTGAATCGATGTAAACATCGCAATTATCGCTGATGCCGCTGGTGAGCGACCAGGCGTGACGTTCGGTGTGTCCGATGATTACCGACGGAATGCCGGCGACAGTCATGCCTCCCACGTGAAGCGATGGG
Organism: Candidatus Zhuqueibacterota bacterium; assembly: GCA_016927835.1. Classification (GTDB taxonomy): domain Bacteria; phylum Zhuqueibacterota; class Zhuqueibacteria; order Thermofontimicrobiales; family Sulfurfontimicrobiaceae; genus Sulfurfontimicrobium. The sequence goes on from JAFGMA010000190.1 coordinate 2,199, forward strand.
CAGTGCAGTTCAACCTCGTTGGTGATTTGAGGCTCGGTTTTTCTGGGTTCGCCCATCTGGGGGCAACCCAGCAGCATGACGTTACCCGTCATCGATCTGGCAGGCGATACGAGTACCGCGAAGCTGCCCAATTTCAACGGCAATTGCAGCGCCTGCGCCGTTTCCGTGAATTCACGTTGTCGTGATTCAATGGATTGGATAATGTCCGGCTGTACACGCATTCCCGAATAGCGCCAGGTTTTTGCCACGGCGGCACTACCGTCGGTGATTGTCGTCGGTGCATTGGGATCGTTAATTGGTTTATACGTATCCAGCCATTCCTGCCCGTGCAATTGCAGCTCGCCCAACCGACTCAATTCGCTGCCGCCGAACTGACCAAAATTCCTGATCATGTAGTGCATAACGGCGATTGATTTTACAATTGACCAGCGCTCCATTTCCAATGTCTGAAATTCATAAGGTTTATATTTTTTTGGATTTACTTCCATTGAATCCAAGTACGTGTTGATCCCGTCGGAATAGGCTGCAATCATTTGCTGCATCTCCTCAGGAAGATTTTTGTAGAGCTGCATCCGTTCTCCCTCGGTATAGAACACCGTGCGGATATTTTTATCGAAATTCAGATAAAATGATCCGTACCATTCGGAAAGTTTGCCCTCGGACGCTCGCCGGAGTCGTTCCATCTGGAATAGCCGATCATGCGCCACTGCGAATCCCTGCCCGTAAAAGACGCCGGTCTCCGATTCACCCGAAATGTGTGGGACGCCAAACTCATCCCGGATGATGGTTACCGGCAACCCATCCAGCGCTATCAAGGTAAGGCTTTCGGAGAATAAAAGGGCAGGTGAATACGCCAATCCTGCCAGCAATAAAACTACCATAACTTTGGCGATCATACGTGAATGAACCATGAATCACTCCTCACAATTTGGTTTTTAAATCGCAATTTAAATAATTTGTAACATAAAATAATTTTTCAGAAAGTCAAGTAAAAATGTGGAGCGCTGAAAATATCTCAACGCCGGTATCATACATTTGATTTTAACGATTTAACAAACTTCATTGAAGTTGAAACATTTCTGGCGGCAAAAAACATTTATGTTTGCACCTGCCCACAGAATGATGATTCCATTCCATTTGTTCAACGGATTCAGATTAAGTGGGGGAAGATACGCTCAATCTGCGAACCGGCGCGTTCACGCGGCATCTGAAAATCCGGTAGCTGCTCGTTACCGTGAATGACGATTTGCATGATAAAAATGATAAATTTTATATTTCATTTCGTTTCCATATTCATTATATTAACCGGGAACTCGATGCAAAATATGCATATTAGAAATCAGTTTGTCTGAAGGGAGGAAGCATGCGTGTGCGATTTTTTTCTATCGGTTTGATTCTCTTTCTTGCCAATTTATTTATCATCGATTGCGGAAAAAAGGAGGGAGCTAATCAGCGGCAAGCCAAACAATACACAATCGCCACCGTCGTCAAGGTCGATGGCATTGCCTGGTTTAACCGGATGCGGGAAGGAGTTAGCAGATTTGCGAGCGATACCGGGCATGACTGCTTTTTACTCGGTCCGCAGAAAGCTGATGCCGCGCTGCAAGTGCAAATCATCGAAGATTTAATCGCCCAGGGGGTGGATGCAATCTGCGTGGTTCCCTTTTCGGTAGAGGCGTTGGAACCGGTGCTGAAGAAAGCACGCAGCCAGGGAATTATAGTCGTTTGCCATGAAGCATCGAATCAAATCAATGCAGATGCAATTATCGAGGCGTTCGACAACCTGGCGTATGGCGCGCACCTGATGGATCACCTGGCGCACTTCATGAACGAAACGGGCGAATATGCGGTGTTTGTGGGCAGCTTGACTTCGAAATCGCACAATGAATGGATCGACGGAGCCATCGCCCGCCAGAAGGAAGCCTATCAGCGACTGAAACTGGTGACCGATCGCATTGAAGAATATGACGATCAGAATATCGCTTACGAAAAAACCAAAGAGCTGCTCAAAGCCTACCCGAATTTGAAAGGCATTCAGGGCAGCGCTTCCACAACAGCCGCCGGAGCAGGATTGGCGGTCGAAGAAAAAGGGCTTCAGAATAAAATGATGGTCGTTGGATCGGGGTTGGTTTCAATGTGCCGGCAATACCTGGAAAGCGGCAGTGTCAAATTAATCAGTTTCTGGGATCCGGCGGACGCCGGATATGTAATGAATAAGCTGGCAGTGATGCTCCTCGAAAAGCAGGGGCTGAAAGACGGGATAAACCTTGGCGTCAAAGGGTATACCAAAATACGCCGGGACGCGCTGAATCCAACGCTTTTTTATGGATCTGCCTGGGTGGACGTAACCAGGGAGAATATGGAGCAATATAATTTTTAGGGCTATGCAAAAATTCATTGTTGCGCAAAATCTTTGCAAACGATTTGCCGGGGTACAGGCGCTGAAGGATGTGTCAATCACCATCAATCGCGGCGAAATCCGCTGCCTCGCCGGAGAAAACGGGAGCGGTAAATCGACATTCATCAAGCTGATCGCCGGGATTCATAAACCAGATTCTGGACAGATCATTATTGACGGGAAAAATTACAAGAATCTGCATCCCATCGATGCGATTCGCGAAGGAGTTCAGGTGATTTACCAGGATTTCTCGCTTTTCCCGAACCTGACCGTCGCTGAGAATTTGGCGTTGAATACGCAGCTTGAACAGCGCCGCTGGCTGGTTAACCAGCGTGAAGTCAATCGCATCGCAGCATCAGCCCTGGCACAACTCAATGTTGAAATCGATCTGCGTAAAACCATTGAGGAGTTGCCGGTTGCGCAGAAGCAACTGGTCGCAATTTCACGGACTTTGCTGCACGATGCCAGGCTGATCATCATGGATGAACCAACCACCGCACTGACGCGAAAGGAAGTCGATGCGCTGTTTCAGATCATCAAGCGCCTTCAGCGAGACGGGATTTCGGTGCTGTTCGTTAGCCATAAATTGAAGGAAGTCATGGAGATAAGCGACTGCATCACTATCCTCAGGAACGGACAAAAAGTCGCGGAAGGCGCAACCAGTTCATTTGACAGCGCAAAAATAGCCTATCACACAACCGGCAAGGAATTCACCCGAATTACCGATTCGCGCAAGAAGGAAATCTCCGGCGCAAAACCGTTGCTGCGGCTCGAGAATCTGGGCAAAGCCGGGGCGTTCCGCTCTATTAATCTCAGTCTGGCGACGGGTGAAATTTTGGGAATCGTCGGGCTGCTGGGTTCGGGGCGAACTGAATTGGCGCTGGCGCTGTTCGGCATGAATTCGCCGGATTCGGGACAAATTTACATTGATGAAACGCCGGTTCGGATTCAGACGGTGCAGGAAGCCCTCAGCCACAGCATCGCGTATGTACCCGAAGATCGGTTGCGGGAGGGATTGTTCCTTGAACAGTCGATTGGCAGAAATATTTTCATCAGTATCCTCGATTCGCTGCTCACCCGATTCGGTCTCATCCATTCACGCAAAGCCCATGATATCGCGCAACGCTGGATGTCGGAATTGAATATTGTCGCCGCTGCACCTCATTCGCCGGCAAAATCACTCTCCGGGGGAAATCAGCAGAAGGTTGTACTGGCGAGATGGCTTGCCGCAACCGCCCGGCTATTAATTTTGAACGGACCAACCGTCGGCGTCGATGTCGGGGCAAAGATGGAGATTCATGATAAAATCAGGGATCTGGCGCATAAAGGCATTGGCATCCTCATGATTTCGGATGACCTGCCCGAGATTATTCGAACCTGCGATCGGATATTGATAATGCATCGCGGACAGATTGTTGAAAATCTGCTGACCGCTGATTGCGATGAAAATCGGCTCATTCATCTCATGAGCCAACTTAAGTGATACCCGGGTTGAGCGTTCAATGTTCCGGGTTGATGAGCCTTAAAAGATTGAATTTTAAAGATTTACAATTTGTTAGATTTTTATACCCAATTTATTCTGAATAATCATCGGATCATTGGGCGTCAAAAAAGCATATCAAAAGATCACAACCATTGAACCGGGAACCCAGAACCTGAAACAACTCAATTCAGGTGATAATTCCCAAAAGGCGATTCGGATTAAACTTTGACGCGCCCTTGAAATTACTCCGCTTTTTTAATCATTTCCGAAATTCTATTAGATAATGATGAAGCGATTATTCCGCCGGCACGAGTTTTATATTGCACTGGTAACGATTTGCCTGTCACTGGTTATCGGGAGCCTGAATCCCGCGTTCTTCTCGCTCTCCAATTTATTCGATTTGCTGAAAAGCAGCGTGGTGATGGGAATTTTTGCGCTGGGTGTTCTCGTTGTGCTAATCTCAGGCGATATCGATATTTCATTCACCGCCATCGCTGCCTGCAGCATGTACCTGGCAAATAAAATTTTGCTGGCGAATCATCTCACCGAATCACTGGCGTTAGCGTTTTGCGTGTCCGGCGCCATCGGGCTGGTATTGGGACTTTTCAATGCGTTCTTCATTTCCACCTACAAATTGCCCGCGCTTATCGTTACCCTTGGCACAGCCAGTATTTTCAGGGGATTCATGCTGGCGTTTATCGGCACGGCTGTGATCAATACGCTGCCGGGGAGCCTGATCGAATTTTCGAAGCAGATGCTTTTCCGGCGGACATTGCCCAGCGGCGAAATCATCGGATTATCCCTGTCATTCACAATCTTGTTGATTCTGGCGGCTCTCACCTGGGCATTCCTGCGCTATACGCTGCCGGGACGGGGGATTTACGCGATTGGCGGCGACGCAGCAGCAGCCGAACGCGCAGGATTCAATGTACGCCGAATCCGCTTTTTCATTTACGGATTCGTTGGGGTGCTGGCTGGCATCGGCGGAATACTCCATTCATCGATGATGCGCAACGCCAATCCCTTTGACCTGGTTGGCACAGAATTGACAGTGATCGCTGCGGTCGTACTTGGCGGAGCCAGCCTCACCGGCGGTCGCGGCAGTGTTGCCGGAACTCTGTTGGCAATTCTGCTGATTGTGGTTATCAATAATAGTCTGATATTGCTCAATATACCTGTTTACTGGCAGCGCGTTGCGGTCGGCGCGATTATCCTCATCAGCACGGCGGTCTCGGCACGACGCGGTGAACTGAGTCATGCGTTTCGTGTGTAGCGCGAATTGAGAGTCACTCGCCAACGCAGCGTCACGTATTGGAATTTACTTTCATTTTGCAAAAATCAGCGTGAAACATGAATCACCTATCCGGTCAAAAAGCGTTTTTCAATACGCGCCAATTCGCAAATGTTGATACCAATCTGCTGCGATTATTCCTGATCGCATTTCTGGTATTTTTCGTAATGTCGCTGCTTAATCCGGGCAAGTTTCTCACCGGCAGGAATTTTACCTCAATGGCGTTTCAATTCCCGGAGTTAGGGCTATTCGCGTTCGCGATTATGATTTCCTTAATTTCAGGCGGGATCGACCTTTCAATTATCAGCTCCGCAAATCTGGCGGGTATCCTGGCGGCGCTCGTTCTGACCAGAGTCATACCGGAAAATGCAGGGGGTATCCAGTTATTTTTCTGGCTGCTGCTGGCGATTTCCGCGGCACTGGCAACCGGCGCAGCATGTGGCTTGATTAACGGATTTTTAATCGCCAGAGTGCGCATCACCCCGATTCTAGCCACGCTGGGCAGCATGCAATTGTACATGGGGATCGCTTATATTATCACCGAGGGACCGGCAGTTTACGGCTACCCGGAATTGTTTCTGGCGATTGGCAATAGCCGGCTGTGGCAATTTCCGGTTCCTTTCCTCATATTTGTGGCAGTTGCCGTCATTCTCAGTCTCGTGTTGAATAAGACCCGGTTCGGAATCAATTTATTCATGCTGGGAACCAATGAAATCGCTGCCCGTTTTTCCGGGATTAGGATCCGTGCCATGCTGCTAAAGACCTATTTTTTATCCGGCATCTTGTCCGGCGTAACCGGACTGATCATGATTGCCCGCACAAATTCGGCAAAAGCCGATTACGGCAGCTCGTATTTATTGCAGGCGGTGCTGGTGGCGATTTTAGGCGGCGTTCATCCCAATGGCGGATTCGGAACGGTGTTCGGTGTGGTGATCGCAGTTCTCGCATTGCAATTTTTATCCAGCGGATTCAACATGCTGCGATTCAATAATTTCGCCAGGGAATTCACCTGGGGCGGCTTGCTGCTGGCGGTGATGGTGCTGCATTTTCTCAGCAACCGGCGAAAATCCAATGTTTGACGCAATGCCCGAAATGAGGTACCGGAAGCTGCCGCGGCATAGTTCGATTTCCTGAAACCGGGCTGACGATTCACCTGTCTGAAAATTCCTGTCTTCACAGTCCCTGCCACAGATCATTCGGCAGCATTCCCGATTTGTTCTGAAAATCCATTTTGATCGGTTGCCTGCTGAATGCCATTCCGGGCAAAGAATTACAATTTTATGTTTTGCTATACTTGTTTTGTGTTTTTCAATAAATTTTGCTTGATCCGTATGCAACTTATGATTATTTTATACCTTATATTTTCGCATTGAATACGATCTTTTTTTCATTCCGTCTTGCATTGCTACACACATCTCGTGGTCAGACATCACAGGTTATTTCCATAATTTATTCAAAAAACAAGCTTTGAGCGTATTTATTTCTGTTGAATTACCGGGTAAACGTTACTGAGATCGTTTGATATTTTTAAGCTGCTCCGTCGGCAGTATATCGAGCGTGGTCAAGGTCGAAGCCGTTATTAAATGAATAGCGTTGGCAATCCTTTTTATCTGGCGAAAAGAAGGAAATTGGCACTAAATTTCGTCGAAGGCACGCATGATTTTCGACCTGTGGAGATTCAACTTCAAAAATCCGAGCTATTTAGTGTCCGTCCGAAAACTCGAAAAATTGTCATTGCGAGGCGTTTTTTGCCGAAGCAATCCCCTAATAA
>JAFGMA010000191.1 GCA_016927835.1 Candidatus Zhuqueibacterota bacterium
ACAAATTAGTATTCCCTTAAGGGAAGCCAGTAACAATGCCCTTTTAGGGCTAAGCAAGCCACCGGCTATGCCGGTGGTAATGACTATCAGGATCATTAGGCTGAAGCACTCGAAGCCGGTCACGAATGGTTATTCCTGGCGTGACAACGAGAAATCCTCGTGTAAATCTTGGACTGGTAGGACGACGTACTGCATTGATTGTTTGCCAGGCGATCAGCATCGCCATGACAGTTGTCTTTCCGGCACCAGTCGCCATTTTTAAAGCGATGCGAAGCAGTTCCGGGTTGGCTGCATTATTCGCATCGATCAGGTATTCATGAATATCTTTAACAATTTTACCGATATTGGGAGCCACTTCTGTAAGCCAAATGACAGTTTCAATCGCCTCAATCTGGCAGAAAAATGGACGGAAATTATTAAACTTGTGATGTCGCCAATACTGCAATAGACGGGCTGTTTCTGGCGTAACTTTCCAGTCGGATGGATTTGGAATCATTCGCCATCTGTCTACATATTGACGGATTTGATTGATCATCGAGGTCGGATCATATTGTTGCTCTGTTGTTGAAAGACCTTTGCCTTCATCAAAAATCAGTCGTTGTTGGTCAGCAGATCCTTTACGTTTCCTTGGTTTCGGGATGGGCGTGATAAACTCAGCGCGACGACGTTTATTGATTATCCGTTGTGTTGGTTGACCTTCCTTGTCAAGTTCCCAATGCTGTGTCGGATATTTGTAAGGTGAATTAAGTACAGGTTCTTTAAAGAATCGATTTTCCATTTAAGTAATCCCAATTTTGCTTTCAAAGCCCGACATGAATATTTGTCTTGTTTCCTACTAATTTCATGATGGTCGTTAGAACATAATTTATTTTTGATTTTGCATGATTATTATTTTACATTGCGCTTTATCTCGCAGAATTTTCATTCTGGTGGGAATATTCGCAGGCGATATGCAAACAACCCAATAATACACCCATAATAAATAAAGAAGCTCAACCATCACAATAATCGGAATATAATCGATGTCTGTTGATTCCGCTTCTTTAATCGAATTCAATGCAGGCGTTGTCAGCTTTGCATTCAAATCTCGATCCAGGTACCAGACGAATACATGCGTATCTAATGTGACTGCCATATCAACTTCGCCTCATCAAAATCTGCATCATCCACGATGCTGCCCGTTGTGATTCCTTGCAGCGTTATTTTTGATTTGCTATTTTTATCTTTCTACGCTTTATGCTCAATGTCTAATACATCCTGCGGAGCTTTATCAATCAAAAATTGCAAAAATGCCTTGGCAGTTTTCAGATGATTTTGAGGGATATTTTCAATTAGCTAGATTAATTCTTCGGATTCATTCATTTATCATTCTCCTCTTATTCATAAGCCTTATTTGATAGTCATAAGTTAATAATAAATCAAGAAGAAATCAATGAAAATTTTCTAATTCAAATATTCATTTTTATATCGACTAAAAATCAATAGTTGTGATTTATCCTGATTGCAACAAGCTCCGAGCTTTGCTTTCCTTCAGGTTCCATCCAATTTAGAAAGGTGCTAAATACATAGCTATCCCGAGCCGTGGCTTTGAAATTTCAAAATGCATTTATTTTAAATCGCGCCACCTTCAGGTTGAGAATTTTTCCTGAATCTTTTGCCTTCCTTAAACATCCAATTAAGCGAAATGAGCGATATAAAAAAATGATATTCGATACAATCATCATCATATCGCCCATAAAGCTTAACACGGTGCGCTCGAATAGTTCCAACTGAATCCGTCAAAGAACTGATATTATCGAAACGGGGATCAAGCATGAATCTGCAACTAAAGCAATTCAATAGCCAGGAAGTGGCGCAGCTTCTGAATGTCAATGTGTCAACCATAAAGCGATGGACTGAGGAAGGCAAGCTCGAGTGCCTGAAGACACCCGGGGGACATCGCAAGTTTTTGATGAGCCAGATTAACAAATTTTTGGAATACAACAACATTAAAACCGCCTGGAGCGGAGCGCTGCATCCGGAAGACGATCCCGACTTGAACTCTCAAATTTTAAAGAGAAATTTCGGCTATCTTCAGAGCTTCCTGTTTGAGGAAGCAATCGGGGGCAAGCATATTCCGGTTCGACAGGTTCTGCAGGGATTATATTTAAATCAAACGGCGCCAGCCCGGATTTTTGATGAGCTAATCACGCCAGTGCTGCACCGGATCGGAGATTCATGGGAGAAAAAAGAAATTACCGTTTTGACCGAGCATATCGCGTCCCAAATCATTCGAGATGAAATTCTAATGCTGAAAACGATCATCGACTTTCCCGTCGCCCGCACGGAGACCGCACTACTAATGCTGCTGTCGACTGAAATGCACGATATCGCGCTGAAGTTGACGGAAGTTCTTTTAGAAATACGCGGATTCCATGTTTTGTTGAGCGGACAAATGACGCCGACATTAAACATAGAAAAGATGATTGACAAATACAAGCCCGACCGAATCTATATATCGGGTACGGTGGTTGATGATCTGAATTTATTGCAGGCTGAATTCGATAAAATAGGCTGCATAAGCGAAAAAAAAGCGATCCGGGTTTATATTGGCGGGAAGGCATTCGATGCCATTGAATTTGCACAATTTAAACATGTGAAACGCCTGGCAAATTTCGGAGAGATTGCGGAGCAGTAGCCGGGTCTCTCTTCATACTAAAACAATTGAAAACTATAACATTGGGAGTAGAAAAATGAGTCAGAAAATATTACTATTCGCAGGATTCCTGATCATCTCACTGAGTGCGTTCGCGCAAAATACGGGCATCATCAGCGGCAAGGTGCTCGATGCCCGCACCAAAGAACCATTGATCGGAACAAATGTCATCGTTTTGGATACTGAGCGGGGGGCATCCACGGATATGGACGGAAAATACATTATAAAAGGCGTGCCCGTCGGAACGTATCGTTTGCGTTTTGATTACATCGGCTACAAATCAGTTTTCAAGACCGATATTGTGGTGATCTCGGCGAATCCGGTCTACGTAGATGCCGAATTGACCGAAACCAGCATTGAAGGCGAGGAGGTCGTTGTTACCGCAGGCTATTTTGTGGAAGAAGACAAAGTGCAGCCCAGTACGATTGGGTTATCCCGCGAAGAAATTCGGCGTTTTCCCGGCGGATTTGAAGATGTGGTGCGAACCGTTTCAACGCTGCCCGGGGTCGCCATTAATTCAGCCGGTGGTAGAAATGACCTGCTGGTTCGCGGCGGCGGTCCGTCCGAAAACCTGTACCTGGTCAATAATATTGAGGTTCCCAACATCAACCATTTTGGTACTCAGGGAAACAGCAGCGGCAGTCTGAGCTTTGTGAACCTGGATTTCGTGAAAGACGTTTCCTTTTCCACGGGTGGATTTGGCGCACAATACGGCGATAAAATGTCTTCAGTGCTGTCGTTGACCATGGCTGATTATATCCCTGATAATTTCGAGAGCAAATGGACGGTTTCGGCAACGCAGTACGGTTTCAATTTCAACAAACCATTCAGCGAGAAAGGGAACCTGATTTTCTCCGCACGCAAAAGCTATCTCGATCTGATTTTCAAAGCCGCCGGTTTGCCATTCGTCCCGGTTTATACGGATTTCAACATAATCATGAATTATGAACTTTCCCCAAAGGACAGAATCTTCTTCCTGGGATTGTCCGCGATTAACAGCGTCGATCGCGATCAAACAACGCTGCAAAATCGGGTCAAAAATGCCGGGCTGCTGGATAATTCTCAATACCAGGGAATTTCAGGGCTTAATTATCGCCGATTACTGAATAGCGGCTACCTGGATTTCACATTGGGCAGCAACCTGTTTCGCTATCGCTTCAGCCAGATCGATGAAAATGAGCAGGAATATTTCAAAAGCGATGCTGATGAGTGGGAAAACAGCCTGAAAATTCAGCACTTTTGGGTGGCTTCGAAGACCATCGGCGTTCGCAGCGGTGTTTCGGCGAAATTTATCCGAAACGAAAATACCACCGTTTTTGCCGACACGATCTATGATCGGAGCGGCAATCGTGTGCCGGTTGCGTATTTCGGTATCGATCCATTGATTAAAACCAATACGAGTGCCCAAAAATACGCCGCCTTCACTGAGGCAGATTGGCTGGTTCATCCCCGACTCGATGTCAGTGTCGGATTTCGAGCTGACTATTACGAGTTCCTCGATGAAAAATTGTACCTCGCGCCGCGCCTCTCGATGAAATACAAAATGACCGATAGGCTCTCGTTACGTGCCAGCAGTGGCATCTATTATCAATCGCCCTCGTATGTCTGGGTGACAAATCCGTTTAACAAGCAGCTTAAGGCACTCAAAAACCAGATGGTCGTTGGTGGGCTGGATTATCTTTGCCGGACAGATTTGCGAATTTCTCTGGAAGGCTTTTATAAAAAATACAGTCAGTTGCCCGGTGGCATTGTGCCGGGAGTTACCGATTACGTCGTTTTGAATAACACAGGCACAGGCTTCGGCGGTCGTGAAGATGATTTCCAATCATTTGGATATTTTGATTTGACGTCAACCGCAATGGGCGAAGCTTTTGGCGCAGAATTGCTGCTGCAAAAGAAATTTTCGCAAATCCCGCTTTACGGGTTAATGAGTTTTACGTATGGCAAAAGCGAGGTGACTGCCAACAATGGGATCACCTATCCGGGGCAATATGATCAACGGTTCATTTTCAATTTGACCGGCGGGTATATTTTCAATTCGAAATGGGAAGTTTCCGGAAAATTCAGGTATTACACAGGCGTACCGTTTTCAACGCTTTATCGACCGAGCGACAATCCGGTGAATCCCGGCTATATTCAGAATTTACCCGGTGAATACCTGGCATCCCGTACGCAGGCGGGTCATCATCTGGATCTGCGTGTCGATCGCTATTTCAATTTCAGCAGTTGGACGCTCATCGTTTACCTGGATATTCAGAACATTTACGATTATAAGATTCCGCAGCGACCGATTTATGATTTCTGGCAGGACAAAATTAGCAGCAGCAGCTCGATTGGTATTTTGCCTTCAATTGGCATCAGCGCCGAATTTTAACTTGAAACGAGTTGTTTGAAAACAGACAGGCGGAATCCGGCTTCGAGTCGGGTTCCGCTTTTTGCATCAGGATAATCCGACCAGTTCCTCGCTTTTTTGCCACAGTTTTTCGGAATAGTCATCCAGCGGATGAACCGGCTTATACAAAACAGGCTTTTTATTTTTGAAAAACGCTCCGGAAATTTTTTCCACTTCTGGCGATGTTGCCAGGTAGACGCTGGTTTTGCAATCTTCGCTGAAAAATGCCTGACCAATCCGGACGAAGAAGCTGATGAACCGCGGCAGATTATCCGTCAGATTCGATTTCACCAATCCCGGATGAAACGTATTTGATGTGACACCAGTGCCCTTCAAGCGCTTTGCCAACTCATGCGAAAAGGCGACTTTGGCAATCGCAGCGCGATATGTCGCTCTTATCGGATTAAAATTTTTCTCCAGATTTATATCGTCCAGATCGAGCTTCCCGAATTTCAACATCAACGGATCCCCGGATACAGTGAGAATCCGCGAAGGCGCACTTGATTTTAGCAAATCCAGTAATAGATTGGTCAATAAAAAGTGGCTGAGATAGTTTACGGCAAACATTTTTTCAATGCCGGCTTCGGTTAATTCCTTCCTGGGCATCAAAAGCGCGGCGTTATTCGATAAAACATGCAGCGCTTTAAATTCGTGTTTAAATTGGTCGGCAAAGCGATGAATCTCATCGAGATCTGCCAGGTTCAACACCCGCGAATAAATGTTTCCGTTTGCGGACTTTTTCTTGATTTCATCCCTGACGAATGCGCCTTTGTCCTTGTTTCGTGATAAGAGGATCACAGTCGCCCCGAGTTTCGCCGCGCCTAAAGCGGTCGCCCTGCCTACACCTGACGTGGCGCCCGTTATCAGGCAAATTCGATCTTTCATTTGAATGCCTCCTGTGAATTGTTATATCGAATCATCGTTAAAAAATTCTAAACAATTAAACTTAATTATAATAAAATAGTATAACGCTTCGTATCAATTAAGCCAACCCGTGCGAAGAGAAGCAAGCGCGTAAGGATTGCTACAGAATTACATCGCCAGGTCAAAGGATTCTATCGGGAAAAACCTGGTATTTTGCAGAGGGTGATTGCCAAATTTAAACTTCGCCGTACTTGATGATTATAACCGCGCATTGGGCGCCGGGTTCCAAATCGGCGGCATGGGCGCGTATCAATCGATGTAATGTTGTTTCGTTAATACCGATGACATCGAGTGCAATCATTCATTGAACGCATCGGGGAATGAGTCGATGGTGCGATCCGTTACGGAATAGCAGAAATAAATAAAGTATTACCATTACGATAGATGAGGATTTTTTATTATGCAAAATTTTATGAAGCAGGATGAGAACGAGCATCAGCATTATTTTAACCGCTATGGGATTGACAGTGCGGTTATTCGTCAGCTTTTTGATATCGCCCTGTCAAAGGGTGGCGATTATGCCGACATTTTTTTTCAACATATAAATTCAAATCATGTGGGTCTGGAAGATAATGAAGTGAACCGGGCGTACTCAAATATCGCCCTGGGAGTCGGAATCCGGGTCATAAAAGGGGACCAGGTTGGCTATTCATTCACCGAAAATTTAGCGCTGAAAAGCATGAAGCTGGCTGCCAGAACCGCGGCGCAGATTGCCGACGCTGCCCGGGTTGCCTTTCCCGAAAAAATCGATGCGATTGCTGTTCCTCAGTATTATCCGATCGAAACTGCCTGGGAAGTCGTCAGCATTGACCGCAAAATAGCCTTGCTGAATCAAGTGAATGAACATATTTTCTCACTCGACTCTCGCATTATTAAAGCTACTTTATCATTTTATGATTCATCGGCTTATCAATTGATCGCCACATCCGAAGGGGTGATGAAAACGGATTTTCAGCCCATGACGGGAATGCGTGCAAGTTGCATTGCGGAACAAAATGGTCGGCGAGAAAACCATGGATACGACTATTCGACGCGCGACGGGATTGAATTTTACACGCCCGAGCGCCTGGAAACATTGGGTCGGGAGAGTGTGCAACGTACCCTCGAATTATTCGAAGCCGGCAAGCCTGAAGCCGGTCAAATGGAAGTTGTGCTGGCAGCGGGCAGTTCCGGCATTCTGTTGCATGAGGCGATCGGACACGGAATGGAGGCGGATTTCAATCGCAAAAAAGTGTCCATTTATGCTGATAAATTAAATAAGCGCATTGCCAGGGAATTTGTCTCTGTCGTCGATGACGGAACCAATCCCAATATGCGGGGATCCATCAATTTTGATGATGAGGGTAATCCGAGCCAAAAAACCGTGTTGGTGGAAAACGGCATTCTCAGGTCATACATGCACGATCGCATCAGCTCCAGATTTTATCAGGTGAAGCCCACCGGCAACGGACGGCGACAGTCATTTAGGCATGCGCCTGTCCCTCGAATGCGAAATACCTACATGCTGCCAGGTCCGCACAAAAAGGATGAAATCATCGCCAGTGTGAAAAATGGCATCTATGCGGAAAATTTTACAAACGGGCAGGTTTTCATCGGTGCCGGTGATTTTACATTTTACGTGAAGTCCGGCTTCATGATCGAAGACGGCAAACTCACCAGACGGATCAAAGATGTCAATTTAATCGGGAACGGACCAAAGGTTCTGGAAGATGTGGTGATGGTGGGCGATGATCTGGAAATGGCTGAGGGCGGCTGGACTTGCGGCAAAGATGGACAGGGTGTGCCGGTCTCGATGGGATTGCCAACGGTTAAAGTCTCCTCCATGACCGTGGGAGGAATGAATTAAGGTTTTCGGGAATGGTAGCTAAAAAGGCAGGGGAAGCCGGTAAATTCCCATGCGGTTTCGTTTTAAATTCAACAAAATCAATTTCAATAAATGATACAGAATGAAAAGGATTTATTCAAATGTCTGATAAGGAACGACTTGAACTGGCGCATTGGGTGATCAAATACGCGCAACAGCGGGGCGCGCATGAAATCGCGGTTTCGATTTCTGACAACCGCAGCGTTGAGGTGGATTTTCGTGATAAAAAAATTGATAAATTGCAGGAATCAACCGAAAGCGCCCTCAGCTTGTCGCTGTATATCGACCATCGCTATTCCGCCCATTCCACGAGCGATATAAAGAAGCAGAGTTTGGCGCCGTTCATTGAAAAAACAATTGCGATGACAAAATACCTTGCACCGGATCCGTACCGCGAATTGCCCGATAAAAAGCTTTATGAGGGACGTCAGGAGCTTGACCTCGAGGTTTTCGATGCCGCATATAATGAAATTTCGCCTGAAAAAAGAATTCAACTGGTGAAAGAAGTCGAAGCGGCTGCAAGTTCCAAAAGCCCGAAAATTCTCTCTGTAACAGCGGGTTATTACGATGGTATTTATGAATTTACCAAAGTGCATTCAAATGGGTTCGAAGGAAATCGCGAGAGCACATCTTTTTCGTTGGGCGCCTCTGTGACGATTAGCGATCAGGATGACAGGCGTCCTGAAGACTGGTTTTTTATTTCAACGCGTCATCTGCATCAATTCATATCACCGGAGGAAATCGGGCAGCGCGCCGCAAAACGCGCCCTCGCAAAAATGGGCATGCGAAAGGTCGGCACACAGCGAAGTACCATGATCGTCGAAAACAGGGCGGCTGGAAGATTGATTTCCGCGCTGTTTCAGCCGCTCAGCGGAGCAGCCTTGCAGCAAAAAAAATCCTGCTTCGATAGCATGCTAAATCAACAGATCGCTTCGCCTGCTTTCACCGTGATTGACGATCCGTTTGTTAAACGCGGAATGGGATCGCGATTATTCGATGGCGAAGGCATTTCTGCGCGCATCATGCCGGTGATCCAACAAGGAATCCTGAAAAATTATTTCATCGATACCTATTACGCCCGAAAATTAAAAGTCGAACCCACGTTCGGTGCATTTTCCAATCTTGTCTTTGAATCCGGTACCCGTTCCCAGGATGAAATAGTCAAATCAGTCGATAAAGGGATTCTGGTCACCACCTTTCTGGGCGGAAATTCGAATTCTACAACCGGCGATTTCTCGTTCGGTCTCCAGGGATTTTTAATTGAAAATGGGACGCTGAGTTTTCCGGTTAATGAAATGAATATTTCTGGTAATATCAAAACACTCTGGAAAGGATTAGTTGAGGTTGGCAATGATCCATACCCGTATTCTTCGGTGAGGATTCCGACCTTGCGTTTCGATGATATCCAATTCAGCGGATCTTGATGTCCGGCAAATGCGCCTTGCCCGCATGCGGATTTGCCCAATTCATGCTTTGCGTTCGAGGATAACGGATGACGCAGAAAGCCCGTGCAAATGGTAACGAAACGAAACCCTTTCGTATAATTATCCATCTCGACATGGATGCTTTTTTTGCTGCCGTAGAGCAACTGGATTTTCCGCAATATCGCGGCAAACCGGTAATCGTTGGTGCGGATCCTCGGGAAGGGCAGGGCAGAGGTGTGGTTTCGACCGCCAGCTACGAAGCCAGGAAGTTTGGCATCCATTCGGCGATGCCGATTTCAAGGGCGTATCGGCTTTGTCCCAACGGAATTTATGTGCGCCCTCGAGGAAAGCGCTACAGCGAGCTCTCCAGGCAAATAATGCAAATTTTATACGATTTTTCGCCGGGCATCGAGCAGGTGAGCATCGATGAAGCATTTCTGGATGTGACAGGCTGCCTGAAGCTTTTGGGTGATGCGCCGACCATCGCCCGGAACATCAAGCAGCGCATTCGCCAGGAAACCGGATTAACCGCGTCGGTGGGCATTGCCAGCAATAAATTTATCGCCAAAATTGCATCTGATCTTGAAAAGCCGAACGGATTGGTAATTGTTGAACCGGGAACTGAAAAAGCATTTTTAAAAGATTTGCCGATTTCGAAGATGTGGGGCATCGGAAAAAAAACCGAACCTCACATTCGAAAAATGGGCATCTCAACGATTGGTCAATTGGCGGAGTATGATGTCAAGCTGCTCGTTAAAAAACTGGGTAAAGCAGGCATGCACTATTGGCGGCTGGCGAACGGGATTGACCATCGACCGGTGTCAGCGTTTGGACCGGCAAAGTCGATGAGCGAAGAAAGAACCTTTGAATATGACATCGATGATGTTGATATTCTGAAACGCAAATTATTCGAAATCGCCGAAGACCTGGGCTGCGCCTTGAGAAGGAAGCATATTAAGGGCAAAACAATCACGCTTAAAATTCGGCTCGAAGATTTTTCGACATTCACCCGGTCGCATTCAACGGTCGATTATACTGATTCTTCATCACTTATCTACAGCACCGGTTTGAGCCTGTTTGAAAATTTCGACCGCATGGGAATGAAAGTCCGGTTGATCGGCATCGGCATGTCCAATTTATCGCATCCGGAAGCGGAGCAGATCGGATTATTTGAGGAAGATGATTCCACCTCAAAAAAGTTGGATCACGTCATCGATATGATACAGGAAAAATTTGGGCACAAAGCCATCACCAAAGCCACAATACTGCGGAATAAGCGGAATGGAAAATAGACAACCAGATTATCGCTTCTTTTGCCTGGGCGTGTTCGTTTTAATAGCCGGCACAATCGTCTTTCGTGCAAACGGCGGGGCTTTGGACATCGCAATTACGAATTTTTTTTATAACGCAGATCTGATGCCCGGCAATCGTTTCTTTCTCGCCAGACTTCAACCCTGGGATTGGTTCAAAAAAAATGATTCGACGTTTGCCATCGTTTTGATTTTCCCGTTGGCTTTCATGCTGGTCCTCGGATTAATCCGGTCAAGTTTCCGCGGTCTGGTCCGATACGCTTCCTTCGGACTCAGCTCCGTTTTGATCGGTCCCGGATTGGTTGTAAACGTGCTTTTCAAAGGCTTTTGGGGCAGACCGCGACCGAGTCAGACGCTGATATTTGCGGACTCGCTCACGCCTGACGAATTGCCATTTTATAAAGTCTGGCAGCCGGCGTTTCTCGACGGACTGGACAAAGCCTCATTTCCCTGCGGACACGCATCGATTGTTATCGCCTATATAGTTATTGCCTATATTTTTATAAATCCGCAAATTTCCTCCCGCTTGTTTGGTGAATTCAGACCATGGAAATTGAAATTATTTATCGGGCTAAAGTATTTCGGGTTGGTGCTCGCTTTCGCAGGGGGATTTGTAATGGGATTGACCCGAATTGTTCAGGGTGCGCATTTCGCTTCGGATGTGCTGTGGTCATTCGGAATGGTGCTTTTGGTGAATTGGATTGTGTATTATTTCGTGTTTAAAATACCGCAGTGGGAAATGAAGATAATGACACAAACTGCGGACATGACCGCATAGCGTTCATAAAAGCGAAAAGGAATCGAAAAAGCATTAACGCCGGAAATCGATCTAAGCTTTTAAATATGGAGGCAAAACAAATGGAAAAATATATATGTACCAATTGCGGATACATTTATGATCCTGAAAAAGGCGATCCGGAAAACGGCATTGCCCCGGGTACGCCTTTCGAAGCGTTGCCAGACGATTGGAAATGCCCGATGTGCTATGTTGGCAAAGAGGACTTTGACTTGCTGTAATACCGGACGTGTGACTGCGGACTGCAGCGATCCATTTTCAACAATCAGTTTAATCCGGGCATGCATTCATGAATAAAACCATAATAATACATTACAGCGAAATCGGACTGAAAAAGGGCAATCGGGGATATTTCGAGCATAAATTGCGGGACAATATCCTGCGGGCGCTACGCGATTTCAATATCGACAGCCTGAAAATTGATTTCGGGCGTTTCGTTTTGCCCTTGCCCGATGACGCGCCAATCGAGCAAATCAATCAGCGATTGAGCGATGTTGTCGGGATTGCCCATTTCAGCACGGCGTTTGAAGCCAGTCCCGATATCGATGTGTTAAAGGAGCAGGTCTTTGAGCACGTGGCGCCATGCATATTTTCATCGTTCCGTGTGCTCACCAAACGTGCAGACAAACAATATCCCCTGACGTCGGTTGAGGTGAATAAAATCGTCGGCGAGCGTATTCATACTGCCCTCAACGTTCCCGCCAACATGAAGCAGCCGGATTTAACCGTTTTTATAGAAATTTACAACAAGAAAGTATTTTTCTACCTGAACCGGATTCAGGGTCTCGGCGGTTTGCCGGTTACAAGCAGCGGTAAAGTTGTCAGTCTGCTT
Source organism: Candidatus Zhuqueibacterota bacterium (assembly GCA_016927835.1). GTDB lineage: Bacteria > Zhuqueibacterota > Zhuqueibacteria > Thermofontimicrobiales > Sulfurfontimicrobiaceae > Sulfurfontimicrobium. Next base: position 12,238 of record JAFGMA010000191.1, read on the forward strand.
TCATCCGGAATCGATTCGCCGGTCGCTTCTTACCGGATAATGCTGCGCGGTTGTCATGTCATTTTTGTTCATTTCCATAGCTTTCCGTTCACGGATAAGGCGTCGTATCATAATGCGATTGAATTGGCAACGCGGTTGTGCCGATTTCAATATTCAGCTAAAATTTATCTGCTACCCCTGGCGAAACTCCAGGAAGCGATAATCGCGATTGCACCGCCGAAATTGCGGTTGCTGCTGTATCGTCGGGCAATGTTTCGTTTGGCGGAAAAAGTCGCCAAAAAAGAAGGAGCGCAGGCGCTGATCACCGGCGAGAGTCTTGGACAGGTGGCTTCGCAGACGCTTGAAAATATCAATGCCATCTCGGAAGTTGTATCGCTGCCGGTTTTCCGACCGCTCATAAGCTTTGATAAAGAAGTGATCGTCGCGGAAGCGCGAAAAATCGGGACTTACTCGGTGTCAATCGAACCGTATGATGATTGCTGCAGTTTCCTCGTGCCGAGAAATCCTGAAACCAGGGCAAAAATCGACGATGTGCGTGCGGCAGAAAGCATCATTGAAAATTTGACCGCGCTCGAAAACGAGATATTGCAGTCAATGGAATGTGTTAAAATTCAATTCCCGCCAGAATGATTTGTAAGCTAGAAAATTTATTCTAATTTTTTTATTGACAATTATGTTATAGTTTTGTATTGTGATAATACTTGTTATATTTATATATTATTTTGGTTATTGTCGATTAATTGATGAATAATTGCTAGTATCTGAACGATTTCAATTTATAGCTGATAGCGAACTGCCGGTAAGATAATTCACATCATCTCTCTGTTTTAAATCGATTTTATCAATTTCTTGCCTTATTTCAAATAA
>JAFGMA010000192.1 GCA_016927835.1 Candidatus Zhuqueibacterota bacterium
ACAAATTAGTATTCCCTTAAGGGAAGCCAGTAACAATGCCCTTTTAGGGCTAAGCAAGCCACCGGCTATGCCGGTGGTAATGACTATACTCGCCGGATTTAACATGCTTGTCCAGAGTGCAGATATTTTTGATATAATCACGAATCTGCAATGCCAGTTCTTCAGTGATGGTATATTTGAGCTCGTAGCGTTTGATTTCATCCAGGTTTTTCAACATTGCTAACTTCCCAATTGCCCTGCGGAGGCGATAAAAAGGTGGTTACTGCTGCTAATTGATTTTAAAATTATTGTTTAGGCAATTGATATCATGCTCGAAAGGTTTTATCGGAGATCTGGTGGATTTTTGAATGAGTGGATTCCCGATCGCCTTTTCCTTCGAGATGAGATTTCGCTGCCGATAACATATTGAAATCACACGTATTTCTCAAACCAGGTTTTCATTTATGGCAGAAGCTGTTCCTGATTTTCAATTCCGATGGCAAAATTCAGATCGACTAACGCATGCGCCAGATTGAGTCTTTTTTCTGCCAGCAACTTCTGGCTATCGATTATCGTCAATTCAATTTCCAGCACTTCATCAGCTAACAACGTTTCATGCTGCTTTGCCTGACACACCATGGCTTCGCTTTCTGCAATCAATCTTGCTGAAGTGGATCGAAAGTTCTTAAAATCCAGCAATAAATCTTTATAATGAATGTAGGCTGAACGTACCTCGTCTCCAATGGACTCTCTCTGATGGCATCTGATTCAGCCTGCGTATTTTTTGCTGCCAACCCGGCGGCTTTCGTATTACCCCGATTCCAGTTGAAAATGGGAAGATTTATGCCGGCGGTCAATTCGCCCCAATCTTTATAGCGCTCTTTTTCCAGATGATAGGAAATTTCGATGAAGCTGAACCACGGTATAATTTTTAAATATTCAAAGTTTTTTTGCCTATTTGCCAATTCGATGCGCTGCTGAACCAACTCGATTTCCGGTCGATTACTGAATGCCAATTGAATCAGTGAATCGAGTTCAGCCGATACTTCCGGCAAGTCTTCCGCAAGCAGCGCCATATTTTCAGCAATTCCAGTGCGTTCTGCCAGGAGTTGGCGCGCCATTCTTCGATTTTGCAGGACACGGGCACACTCGTTTTGAGATTCGGCATGTTTGATTTTGGCTCTGGCAAAATTTACAACTGAGCGAGTTCCCAACGCAACCAGTTGTTCAACAATCCTGCTTCGTTTATTTTCTTTTATTACTTGCTGCTGCAACAACTCCGCAAGTTGATCATACATCAAAACACCGGCAAAGTCTTTCCGAGTCCGGGCAATGAGTTCCAGTCGAAATCGATTTTCGCGAACTTTTCGATCCCACAATTCAACTCTCGCTTGTTGCTTCTCTTTGCCCGGTTCACCCAATTTGGGCAAACGCCAGCGCACTCCGGCTCGCAATTCATCAAATTCCTCGGTGTAATAATGCGTGGAGACGTCGCTAATGCGCAGTTCGGGATTGCGAATCGAACCGCTGGATTGCAAACGATAATTTGCTACGTCCACATTGTTAGTCAATGCCTGCAAGCTTCGGCTGTGTTTCAGGGCATATTCAATCGCCTGTCGTTCGGTCAGCGCTGAATCACCCATTACACTGGCATTTTGTTGTTGGGGTGCAAGTGCCGCGTCTTCAGCCTGTACCTCCTGCTGGGCGCAGAGCGGAACAGATGCTAAAATAAACAGAGAAATACCTGATCGAGCTATCTTTTTAATAATTTTCGTGACCATGATCCGGCGTTTCGGCACAATGCAAATCATAAACCCTCCGCATCGATATAGCAAAATTGGGGATTCTCGTTGTCCCTATCGAACACAATCATAAACCGCTTCGCGCCCTTAAGGCAGATACCTTCCGGTTTCAATTCGGGAAAGCTGCAAATGCGGGTGGCTTCCAATCGCCCATCGACAAAATGATTGATGCGATAAAATCCACCAAATCGCTCGCTTCCATCTGCCCTCACTATGCTGGACAAAGCCCACAATTTTCCGTCCTGATCAAACATCAAATCAGACAATCCGGCGATTTCATTGCGATCACGCCCTGATTGCACATAGCCATAAACTGACACCTGATTCGGTGCCAGCGCTTGTGTATTGAAAATGTTTTCCACATCTACAATTTTCCAGATGATAGCACCCTGCGATGATACCGGTTCTTTGAGCGCCAGGAAGAGCGCGCGATCGTGAAATGCAACGCCTTCGATATTCAATACCGGCAGCCCATCGGCTTCGAGCTGTTCGAGTCCCAGGTCCCCCAACTCCTGCCCGGTATACGAACGGAGCAACAGCGATAGCAATTGTACCTGTCCGCGAACAACATATTGGTTTCCCTCTTGCTCCACCTTAATGATTAACTGCCGCTCGCATTGACGCGTATTTTTTTTGCTGATATTTTGCGAAGAAACCAGGTAAAAAATGCCATTGCCGGCTGGGGTAATCGCTTCCAAATCATTAACCGCATCGATGCCTTTCAAAGAAACAGGCTTCGATTCGACCTGCCCGTTTTGGTCCATAAGGAAAACCCAGGGCGCGTGCTCGCTCTGCGTACCCTGAATGCCGGTATCGTCGCTCACAATCAGATATTTCTCGACGTCCGGCAACCAGACGATACCGGATGGTTCAAAGCGGGTTTTCTCCCACAATTCCGCTGAAACACTCATCTTTCTCAGCACCGGCTTTTTCATTTGGAAGCAATCGGATTCTGACGTACTTTTCTCAAAGGCAAACAGCGATAAAAATGCATTCCTCTCATCATTATCCTTTTTGAGGATACGAACTGCAGCAACTTCGCCGGGAATCAAATCGTGCTCTTCGGCCAACTCGGCACGCACCTTCCGCGCCCAAAACATCTGACCTCGAAATGATAATCGCTCCGATGCCTGCGTAAATCCCGGATGCACAAAGGTTATAATCGCCGTGGTCTTGCTGTGATCATTTCGCGAAGAAAAGATCTCAACCTTCATCCCTGGTTCGAGCTTCAAACGGGAGTGCTCCGGAACATAAACATCTATAAATGAAGGTTTTGATTCTTCAACAGCCAGAATGGGCACAAAGGCATCCACAACATCACCGGGACGCGCAAAAATCTCGGTGACATACCCACCGCATGGCGCAATCACCGATCTCATATTCAGCCGATACTCTGTCTCCGCAACCTGACGCCGCAAGGATTCGGCATACTCCATTTGATCCAGCACCAGGGATTCGGTCATGCTGTCAATGCCGGCTTCGGTCAGACTCTCCCGCGAACGCCTCGCATTTTCCAATTCACGGCTTTGAAGCGCCAGTTCCTCTCTTTGCGATTTCAAATAGCTGGCTAATGCATCGCGCTGCAGGATCAAATCGGATAAATCCCGACTATATCCCAGACCGGCTTGTTCCGCCTGCGCTCGCTCGATTTCGGCATTTAAACCAGCCAACTCGGTGGTTTTCGATTCCAGGAGCGAAAAACGGTCTATTAAATTGGCAGCTTCGTTCTCCAATTGCAATGCCATCCGCTGCACGAGAATGGAAGAGCGGCGATGCTGCGCCCGTTTCAGGCGCTGAAAGTTTGCCAACTCGTTTTGTAATTGATCGAGCGTCGCCTTTAAATCCGATACATCAAGAATCGCCAGCACTTGCTCCTTTTTCACCTGGCCGCCGACTGCAACAAGAACGCTGCTGATCCTGCCCGACTCCCGGGCGCCGGGCTGGTGAGATTTGCTCTCCACAATGCCAATAAATTTTTTATTAATGAGCCAATCCTGAGCCAGGTAGAGAACGACTACCAATGCAACAAACCATAGCAGGATATACAGGTTGAAATTGTGCGTTTGTCGAATTTTCTTCAGTCTCATGATGTTCGCCTATACCTCCACCGTAGCTTCCTGATTGGTATACGTGATGCCGCGAATACCTTCAAATGTTTCCAATTGTTGAATGAGCGTGATATTATCTGTCGGGGCGGAGAGTTTCACTTGATATGCATAATCGACGACCTGTCCCTGGGCAACGCTACGCATGGCGACCATTGCGAAATGTCTGGTATGATTTTACATGATCGTCGTCACTGTGGCTAAGGCTTGCGGTTGCAAAGGCAATTGGAAGCGCACCAGACCATCATATTTTCGGCGAGTGCCGAAAGGAGAAATATAGAGCACAACCACAACCAGGCAAAAAATGACAGCGCCAATGATCGCGGTGACATAGCTTTGCACACCGGCGGCAACACCGACTCCCAGGGATGCGAATAAAAAGACCAAATCCCGCGGATCCCTCAGGTTGGTTCGAAACCGAATGATAGCCAATGAACCCACAATGCCGATGCCTCGAGCGATATTATCCCCGATGGCAATCATCAACAGGCAGGAAACGATGCTGCCCAGAATCATACTTGCACCAGTCCCCTGGAATAGGAAAGCCCTTGAAACGTTCGCTCATAAATAATTGCAATTAAACTTGAAAGCAAAAATGAAATCAAAAATGACATTAAAGCGATCTGCCATTCAATTTGTTCGAATCCATAATTCAGCAGCGTTTGCATATCAAATCCTTAAAATCAATTAACCCGGAACAAAATTATCTTGAAACAATAGTATTTGCAGCCGACTCACTTCAACAGCAGCATTTTGATTCTCTTCCGTTCCAATTCCGACTGCAAGCTGCAAAAATAGATTCCAGCCGGCATGGTATCCGCTTGCCACCGATAGCGATGTTGACCTGCCGGGAGGTTGCCGTTCACCAGCGTCGCAACCCGTTGTCCCAGAATATTGAATACGTCTAATCGGACGTTGGCGTTCCTCACCAACGAAAAAACAATCGCCGTATGAGGATTAAACGGATTGGGATAATTCTGCAAGAGCGCCAGACAGGGCAAGGCATCGGGCTCATCTGCCACAGATGTTTCCAGGTAACGCTCGAGCTGCAAACTCAAATTTTCATTTCTCCTTTTAGAAAATGATTTGATGCCCGGAATTGGCATCCTCATGTCCACAACGACATCGGCTTCCACATTCGTCACAAAATTTTGATAGGAATAAAATTTATTTTTATCAGCCTTCACATATTCGTCGATCTGCAATTTCAGTCTGTCCGCCATGGATGATACCGAATCCAGGGATGCCGCGCCGTTTATCATATCATCGATATAGCGTAAATAGTTCTGGCGGAGCGATTCATTCTCCAAAATTTTCTTGTTTAAGGGACGCTGGTGAAGATTGGGCACAATGGCAATATCCACAGTGAAAATATTCCAGTTATTGGTAAATGCGCCAAATGTTTCATTCAAATCCCACGGGATCATATTGAATTGCCCGGACGAAGAATCATCATACAAATAAAAATTGCGCCCCGAACCCGTGTAGCTGTCAAAATTTGAAAGGACCATATTAAACGCAAGCAGCCGGCAACAGCGATCAAGATTAAGATAATTTTTCATAGTTTCTTCATAAACCGCTGCCGGCGTATTATTCAATCGCTCGATCATCGCAATCAGACCCGACCAGTCATTTTCGTCCTCATTCGTTTTTAGCTCCAATCCTTCTGCATAGTTGGAAGGAATCGTACCCCGGTACGCCAGATCGGTGCCTCTATTGCTCGATTTGTAAAGATTAAAATTGTTATTCTCAAAGTATCGGGCGAGAAACAACTCGTCCACCTGTTCGACCTGAACATAAAAACCGATCAGTTCGCCTTCAATATAAATATTGGCATACGATGTTCGCGGCGCCGGTACATACTTTCGAACGATATCGTAACCGATTACTTCCCGCATGAAACTGGGATCTTTGAAGCAGTTGCTGAAATTCAACACGTCGATGTCGAACAATGTCTGGTTTTTTCTATATTTGTCAAATTTGAATTTGAAAGGCTTTTTGGGAGTTCTCCGCGCCGACATATAGGATGAATTCCCTTTGTAACGAACCCCGATACTGTCCAGCACCCGTCCCTCGTAAATCAACTGCGCTGGAATGTACTCCTCTCCGTGTTCATAGAAATACGTCAACGAATCCGCCCAGTTTGATGTATAAAAATGTAACTCATAATTATGGATTTTTGTGTTGTCAAAAATAAGGTCGCTGGAATCGATCTTCGCCCCTGTCCGGTTCGGTTCTGCGGGTGTGGGCACCGCAAATATCTGCCAGTGCGGGCTGCCGTCTGGGAACCTGCCATAAGACATATCCGTCACCTGGGATCCGAAAGTAACCGTATCGACTACTGCGGTGTCGTCACCCGTCACTTTGTACAGCCCCAGAAATTCACCATTTTTGCTTAATATAAAATTTGCATGCAGCCCGGAATCTTCACTATTTTCATCCGCCCAGATCAACAAAAATTCGCCCGGGGAGATTGCGATATCGGGAAATTGCCACTGTGTGGGCAAGGCGGAGCGATCGGTCAAAAAATAGTCATTTAAATTGATCTGGTTTGCGCTGCCGTTTTAGAGCTCGAGCCAGTCATCGCATGATTATCAGTTGTATCGATCACAACCTGATCGTTATCTGCCATAAATTCATTGATGACCAGAGCTTGCTGCGCTTGAAGCATGGAAAATCGAAATGAAAGTGTGCAGCTAATCAGCAAAATTACAATTGTTTTTGATCTCATAACCTTCCTTTCAACAATGATTAAGGTGAAAACGTATTTGACTCTCGGCAAACCAGCGTGCACGGCTACATTTATTCAGATATTTGACAGAATGGTATGCCCGTCACCGAAGCGATATTGTAAAAGTTACAGGAAACACAAAAACCAGGATTTTGTCGAACCAGAAGCTATCCTGTAAATCATGTTTGTCCTGTCTAAAAAAGTAAACACCTGAATAATTACACTTGTACGATGAAGCCTTATTTTGCCGAATTGCTGTTATCAGCCAATATCACTGTAAACCATAAGTCCTGCTTTTCCGATTCCTGACCTCGTGGAGGACGCCCGCCGCCTCTCATTCCGCCCGGTCCGCGTCCCATTCCGCCGGGTCCGCCGCCCATGTCTCCGGGGGGCATGCCCATATCGCCTCCGCCATCGCGCATCCCTTTCATCCCCTGCCGCATGGCGTCTCGATCATCCTTGCTCATGCCGCCCAATTCCAAACCCAGCTTTATTTTTTGATTGGGTTCAAGAGTAATCGGAATTGGCATTCTAAACTCATAGCAGAATCCGCCGTTATTGAAAGCGGAACCGGCTGCCGGTCCGTCGAGAGCGCTTTCGGGTCGCTCGTTTTTTTCGTCACCGCGAAGGATAAAAATCTTGCCGGGTGCGGGCAAATTCAGTCTTCGCTTTTCTCGCATTCGTTCCATTCGCTCATTCATGTTTTCTGATCTGCCATCAGACGCCGGCATATCGGGCATCCCGGGGCGCTTGCCGAAATGCATGTCAGCGCTGCCAGTATAGCAAATACCATAATCCTTTTTCTTCTCACCCGATTTATCCAGCCAGATGGTAACGCCCATCATCTGGATTCGGCGAGCCAATTGCTCATCATTCCCCTGAAACATCAGGTAAATGCTATTTTCATCATTTGCCAGACACATAGACATGTTTTGATCTTCTAAAATATGAGGTGCAATCCCTTCCCAATCATCGCTTTTGCCATTAATAGTGATAGTGCGATCCGCCCATTGAGTCTGGATTTGATCACCGCCGCAACTAACGATTAGAGAAAATCCGAGTAAACCGATAAGTACAGCCATTAATTTCTTCATTGGGGTAACTCCTCTTGAATTTTACGAATTAAAAAAGGTGAATTTATATCCGCCCCGGTGCCTTTGTCTGCTCTCCATTATTTTGCGATGTTAAAACTGAGCATCAGGTACTCCCCGACTTGGAGGCGGTAATCGGGGATTTTTCTCATCCCCGGCTGGTCGCTGTGGTTGATGGTACTGAAAGAACTCATCGAGTAATCGATGCAATTTTTCCCGTTGTCTCTCGCCGCATAATTTTTTCATTTCCATAAAATGAGTGACTGTTGCTCTTTCAGCCAGTTTCTGCTGTTCACCGATCGCGTGAAATAATTGATTTGATTCTTGACTTTCGAATTGATCGCTGAATAACCGAAGGAGCAGCTCTCGCTTCAAACGGTAGATGTCCTCATCGATGAGCCTAATTTTCTCCTGGTGCTGCATGCGTAATTTGTGATACGCCCGAACCTGTGCATCTGTCAAGTCCAGATCGTTTTTCAACAAGAATGCGACTCTATCCGCGTTTTCCGGAGGCGGTTCCATCCGCGGCGGATTCAGCACATCATTTCCGCCAAACCAGACGATTGATAATGTAAACAAATTGATCGTAATTAGCAATGCGATTGTGACAACCGCGATCTTGTTCTTTGCAAAAATGTCCATTTAAACTCCAAAGTCGCACGGGTAAATATCAAATGCGGTATTTGACACGATTATTACTATACCTATTAAGGGTTATTTTGTAACATCTTATTTTTAAGCATGTCATTGCGAGCGTAACGCAGTGGAGCGAAACAATCTCCATGTTTACAGTAAGTTATGAGATTGCTTCGTCGCTCGTACCTCGCTCCTCGCAATGACAAACTAATATTACTTTTTAACCCTTAATG
>JAFGMA010000193.1 GCA_016927835.1 Candidatus Zhuqueibacterota bacterium
ACAAATTAGTATTCCCTTAAGGGAAGCCAGTAACAATGCCCTTTTAGGGCTAAGCAAGCCACCGGCTATGCCGGTGGTAATGACTAATAGAATATTGAGATAGAATTGAATGTGCTTAAATTTAACAATAAGATGTTCTTTGAAAATTAATCGTGAGTTCAATTCACGGGCACTTAAAAGTGTACCACCGCCATATCGCCTTCACTCGGCTTCTTTTATCGTCAACTGAATTCAGGATGAAATAATTGGCATCGCGGCGAAAGCGAGCTTTCGCACTCCTGCTTTAAATCCCTCCTCACTTCGGATTCATCTTCTTCAACCGGCGGTGCAAATACGTCCGGTCAACCTGGAGAATGCGGGCGGTTTGCGAGATATTGCCATCCAATTGATCCAGGCAGAACCGGATATACTGGTTCTCAATGTCTTCCCTGAAGTCGAAAAGCGCCTTTTGCTGTGAAAATGCACCTTTCAGATCGAATTGGCTCGAAAGGATATCCGCAGGCAGTTGCTTCACATCGATCACCGCACCATCCGCCATAATAACCATGCGTTCGATGACATTTTTCAATTCCCTGACATTGCCGTGCCACGGATACGCCTTGAGCTTTTCGATGACCCCCGGATGGATCGTCAGTTTTGGCTTGTTATTTTCCCGGCTGAATTTGGCGACGAAATAATCGAGCATAACCGGCAAATCATCGATGCGTTCGCGCAAAGGCGGCAGATGAATCGGCACCACGTGCAATCTGAAGTACAAATCCTCCCGGAACAGCTTTTCAGCGACCATCTGCTTCAGATTGCGATTGGTGGCAGCAATGATTCGGACATCGGTTTTCAGCAGTTCCTTCCCCCCTACCCGCTCGAATTCCCCATCCTGCAAGACGCGCAGCACCTTTGTCTGGGTTTTCAATGACATATCGCCGATCTCATCCAGGAAAAGCGTACCCCCGTCGGCTTGCTTGAATTTCCCATCACGCCGTTCGGAAGCGCCGGTGAATGCTCCTTTTTCCACGCCGAACAATTCGGATTCAATGAGATCTTCCGGGATTGCCGCGCAATTCATTTTAACAAAATTCTGTTCGCTGCGCTGACTGGATTGATGGATCAAATGCGCCACAATTTCTTTGCCGGTTCCGCTTTCACCAGTGATCAAAACTTTGCTATTCGTGGGGGCAATTTTCTTGATCTGGTCCAAAATCTCCAGCATGTTCGCGCTTTTCCCGATGAAATCATCGCCAGCGGCGCTGCGCCGTAACAGGGCATATTTCTCTTCAATTTCCAATCTTTTGATGAAGTTTCGCAACGTGAGCAACAGCTTGTCTTTAGATAGCGGTTTCTCCAGAAAATCATCGGCGCCTTTCCGCGTGGCATCCACTGCCATCTTGATCGAAGCGTGTCCGGAGATCACCAGGATAATCGCCGACCGCCGGGCTGCACGGATTTCTTCGATAAATTCGATACCATCGCCATCGGGCAAAATGACATCGACAATGAAAAAGTGGATCGATTCTTCCCGGAGGAACGCACGCGCGGCAGCGATTGTCTGTGCCTTGAAAATCGTGAATCCCTCCGGCTTGAGAATCATTTCCAGCGACCGCAGGATATTCGGTTCATCATCGAGTATCAGCAGCGTTCTATTCATGATATCACTCGTTTCAAATTGACAGTGAAGGTTGTCCCCGCGCCAACCGCTGAAGTCACAGTAATCTCGCCTTTATGTTCTTCAATGATTTTTTTTACAATCGGCAGTCCCAAGCCCACACCGGTGCGTTTGCTCGAAAAATAGGGTTCGAAAATTTTTTCCAGGTAATCCGGCGCGATGCCGTGTCCCCTGTCTGTCACCGCAATTTCTACGATTTCTTCTTTATCGCGCACCTCAATCAGTACCGGCGCTTCCGGTTCGCTGGCAGCAATTGCATTATCCACAAGATTGATGAGGGCGCGCTTCAAATAGTCATTATCAAATTCGATTTCGACATCTGTTTCCGGAAGATCAATTTCCAGCCGGTTGCCCTGATACAGCGTTTGCAAGCCTTTTATGAGCGGATTCAGGGCTTGCTTCATGATCTGGAATTCCGGCAGCCGGGCAAAATCGGAGAATTCGCGGACTAACTTTTTCAGGCTTTCCACTTCATCATCGATCATTTCATAGCATTCATTCAAAAGCTTTTGATACTCGGGATCGTGTTCGTGATAGGCATCCCGCATTTGCTGCGCCATCAGTTGGATCGGGGTGAGCGGATTTTTGATTTCATGTGCAAGGCGGCGCGCCAGTTGCTGCCAGGTTGCCATCTTTTCCAACTCGATGATTTTCTTCTGATTACTCGCCAATTCCTCAACCATCTGATCGAATGCTGCTGCCAGAATCGCGAATTCATCTTTGCCTTTTGGGTGAATGCGATACCCCAGATTGCCTTTTCCGATCTCCCGCGTCGCGCCAACCAGTTGCCCGATTGGACGGCTGATTTTCTTTGAAATTTGAATCAGCACAAGCAGCATGATGATGATGAAAATCGAATAAATAGACAAAAAGGCATACAGAAAACTGGTTCGAAGCTCTTTTTGTGCGAAACCGAGTGTTTTGTAAATCTGGTTCACTTCCTGAATTTGACTTGCCGATTGCTGAAAAGATTGAGGCAACGGATACGTTATGTACAGCAATTGCCCGTGACCGAGCGTCGCAATGGCGTACAGCGTTTTATGATCCGGTCCGTGCCACAGATATGAGGCATTCTTTTGAGTTGCGAATTGCCTGCTGACGTCCGCCGGTATTAGCGATTGAGCTGAATTTAACTCGGTTGGCGAAAGGAATTCAGCTTTCGCGCCGCTCAATGTGGTTTTAATTTTTTGCGCGATCTCTGTGCTCGAGGGATAATCCGTGGATTGTATATCATCAATCACCATTTGCAAAAGGGATTTGTGCATCTGGTACAGGTCGGCAGAAATGTTTAATCCGCCGGCAAGCGCCAATCGCACTCGTTCGTTTACACCAATGGCATAGCTTTTATCCAGCAACTGGAGCACGAAGTAGGAAAGGGGCAACGATGGCAGAATCAGCAGCAGCGAAACATAGAGCAAAATTTTACCGCGAAGCGTTTTCATGCATCAATGACCGTATCGTAAAAGGTTTAGATGTTTGCAGGTAAATTTCATTCCGTTCCTTATTACTGAAAAACATCGAAATCAGCCGCGATAAATTAATTGAAAATGTAGATTCGGATTCGCGGGCTGGCTTGCTCTGATCGATATCGCCCCCGCTGATGAGCCATGAATTCAGCTTGCTTTTTTGGGTGTCTGATAATTTCTTCGGTGAGAAAGTGAATATGATTCTGAGTTCCCTGTCAGGCGGAAACAGCTTGATCGATCCCAGGTTGAATGTCAGCGAATCGTTTATGAATGCCTCAAATGATGTGAATTGCATGAACCGGGCTTCGGTACCGGCGTTGCGCAAATAATAAATTTTCTCCCAAACATTATAGCGCAGCGCCACACTTTCGCCACGCCGAATAATTTCTTTCGAATCGGCATCAACGAGCTTCAAATAGAAATTGAGAGTGTTCGACATGCCGCTGGCGAGTGTTTCCTTCATCTCTGCATCAATGAGCTGCGTGAAATGCCCGATAGCAGCCAATCGTTCGCTTTGAATCCGCGGCTCAACCGAGACCAGGGGATTATCCCGGGCGGAACATGGTGCAAAGTGCATCAGCGCCACGATAAAAAATAAGGTTATAGCAATATGAATTTTGATTATATGGGAGCGCATTGACACTATCATGCTCTTTATTTTGTCGGGTTTGCGGAATCATTTCCTGATTATGCGACTCGGTCGAATGATAACCCAAAAGCCATCGCAGCTTAAAACGTGTGCCCCAGCGAGAACTGAACCATGCCCTCGCCGCCCTTGATCGGGTATGCGAAGTCCATTCGCAGCAATTTTATAAATGGCAAGCGGAAACGGAATCCGAAGCCGTAACTCGCTTTAATAGTTTCCTCGTTGAATTTTTCGCCAGCTAGGGTATTGGCACCGCTGTCAATGAAAAGAACGCCTGTCAAAAAGTGATTCGGGAATCGCTTGGTCGTAATCGGGAAGCGCAATTCGAGCGCTGCCTGTGCAAGCTGTTCACCCCCGCCTGCCGGACCGATGCTGCGGTCGTCGTAGCCGCGCAGGGAATTCGGTCCTCCCAGGTAACATTTCTCATAGAATGGTGCCTTTTCAGAAATGCCGCCTAATTTGACTCGCGCCGCCAGCACAAAATGATTCGATAAATGCTGGTACTTGCGGACATCCAAAACCAGCCGGCTGAAGCTGCTGCTGGAATCGCCCCGGAGGTAGGCTTGCGAAAACCAGACGCCAATCCACCAGCCGCGGCATGGGTACAGCGCCTGGTCCCGGCGATCGAGATCATAATAAATTGAAAAAGCTGAGATATCCTGTGGCTTATATGAATAGCGTGCTATCTCTTGCGGCAGGTCTTCATATTTTTCCTTCGAACCGGCATCGGTGAAAAATGAATCGGCAGTGGTGACGTAATAATCCAGACCGAACAGGAAATTTCTGAAAACTTTATTGCGACTGCGGAAGCCGAGAAAATATCCTGCTTGGGGCACATTCTGTTTGTATTTGCGGTCGTCAATATAGTGAAGGAACTCGTGGTTGCGAATGAAAAATCTGAAGTGCAGGTCGAGTTCGCTATTGAAAATATTTGGATTGACATGATCGAGACTCAGGCTGATCACCCGGTCACCATAGGTCAGGTTCAAACTGAGAAAATTGCCGCGCCCGAACATATTATCCATATTCAGGCTCAGTGGCGTTATATACCAGCCGCTGATCTCGCTGTAGCCGCCCTTAAATCTAAGCGCAGGCAAATAGCGCTCTTTGACATCGATGATCAACCGCAGTTTGCCAGGTTCGGAACCAGCGCGGGGTTGCAGCGTGATCCGGTTGAAAAACTGCATTGATTGCAAACGCTCGATGCCCGCATGAATCGCGTCTTCGGACAGGGTGTCGCCAACGGCGTAAGGCAGGTTTTCATAAATGACACCGGCACGCGTCTTGGAATTATTTACAATCGAAATCTGCTCGATTACAAATAATCCGCTTTCGAGAGCGGTCTGCGCCCGCACATTAGGCGGAAAAGGTGATCCGATGATTATTAGAAAGATGCTGAAAATTAAGCGTTTCATCAATTTGCCCTGACATGATTTTACGAATAGCTAATATAAATATTTTGGATCAAAAGTCAAAGAAAAAAATCCCATAATAGTTATTGCCGGTTATTGGCTGCGCCTGGTGCCTCTCATGGGAGTGCATCGCCTTCATGCGATGCGGTGGCGCATAAAGGCGCCACACTCCGGCTGTTTCATCAGATTCAAAGATTCAGGCTACCAGAAAAAAGATTATTGCCGGGGCGCGACCGGCAGACTTCGGAAGGTGTGAATATCATTAAATAAGAAACAGCGGGCGCAAATCGGCGCCCGCTGCTGTATTATTTTATTCGAATAAATTGACTGTCGTCGATTTGTCGCCGGATTTGATCTCCCCGCTGCCCGATTCGTTGAATGTCAATTCATAGCTTTCGCCTTTATGACTCAATGCACCCGAACCGCTGCCGTCCGGCGAGAAGGTATAGTCGGCAACGAAAATCGGTTCACTGCCGCCGAGGTAGTCGGTTTCACTGGTGTATACTTCGTAGTGAATCTGACCGCTGCCATCGATATAATAAGTAGCATTGACGAGGATGAAATAATTGTCGTGGGTGGTCCATTCACCCACCAGCGTCGATTCGCTCGCGCGTTCCTCGATATTCAGCGTGCCGTGTTCACCATTGTATTTATAATATTTCAATGTGGTGTATTTGACATCGGGCTGTTCATCCACGCGAATGCTGGCGGAATCGGTTTGCGCCTGCCCGGAGCTATAGCGCCTGGTTTCCGCATATTTTACGGTTAAAATCGAATCCGGCAGGGTGAGCGACAATTGCGCAAATTTTTCAATCTTGTCGATGATTCTGCCTTCAGGATAGTCGGTTACTTCCTCGTAATAGCCCTTGCCATCGTCTTCGAAGCTATCGAACCGCCCGGTCACCACGGTTCCGTCGCGCTTTTGCTCCTCGAAAATGCCCGTGTCGTCCGGGTAAAATGTCACGCTTGAATGCGCTGTTTTGCCATCGCCAAACTCGAAATCCTCGCGCAGTGTACCGGATTTATCGGGATTCAGCCGCACGAGTTGCGTCAAGCGGGTGAGATACCTGTCAGAGCGATAGTGCGTATCTTTAATCACTTCGACTCCGGTGAGTTCATTGCCCTGTATTTCGAGCGCTTTCAACCGAGCGCTGATCGATTGAATGAAAAATTCCGGCTTGAATCGCTGCACCTGGTACAGCCCGAGTAGCAGATCATCGCCCGGATTTTCAAGCGTGAAATTCATATCAACCCTGACTTCAGTGGAATCATAAATGATATTTCGCCAGGCGGCAAATTTATATTTAACCTCGTAATAACGGGCGATTCCATTATCGGAGTCATAAAACAGCGCCTTGCGAATGCCCTTCACCGAATCATCTTCGAAAAACAGCAGTGAATCGCCGCCAAATTTCATCAGAGCGGATCGGTCTCTGCAATGCACCTGTGATTCGCTGAAAAGCGCGGTCGCCTGCATTTTCAGGGAATTGATTTCGGGCAATTTGCCGGCGCCGTCGTTTTCAAGATACCGCGAAATGCTGGTTATGTTTTGAATCTGGGCGCTACTGCTCACAATGTGATTCGTGTTCCAGCCGAACGCTGCCAGCTCTTTGGTGCTTTTATCGAGTTGGAGTTCATTTTCAGGCTCGACGGGCAATTTTTCGCAACCTGCTAAATACAGGCTGATCATTCCGATGAGAACCAAATAAATCATTTTCTTCATGATGACGTCTCCTTTGTTTGAGTTTCATGGATGAACCGACTTCAACACTATTTTACGGAGTTTGATTGAGTTTCAGGTTGTATACCTCCTTCAACTGCTAATAAATTTGATCGCATTTTCCAACCTTGCACTTTTAATGATTTCCGTTATTGGCGCGCGCGGCTGTATCCGGGTACCAACCGTCTTGTTTAGTTCCGGTCAAATCATTTTCGAATTCATCGGATTTGAATACAATGAACATGCCAATCGATCCGCTTTCATTATAACCTATTAATAATCAATTGACTGCAAATTCATTAAGAGCGAGGCGATTTGCGTCTTTATTGTGGATGGCAGGCGACAATGTGGACTGTGGGCAACACTTGAAATCCGGCGCTTTGGAAGCAGCGGGATTCAATTATCAAAATCAATCATCAAACATACGGCGCATAAGGTATTGCGCAGCCTCAATAAAATTATTTGATCTTTAAGATTTATTTTTGTATCTTGGATTCGTTTAATTTTCGTTAAAATGTGATAACTGCTTATGCTCCTTTTACTGAAGCAATTACGAACAGATCACAGAATCGCAATCTGGAGGGAAATTTTTCGATGAAAGCGCAAATGGGCATATACATGCTGACGGGACTGCTGCTTTTAAGTGCCACGATTGATTCTTATCCCGGGACATCGGGCACGCTTGCCGGATACGTTCTCGATGAAAAAAACGGTGCGCCGTTGCCGGGCGCAAACGTCATGATCCAGAATACCAAACTCGGCGCTGCAACCGATGCCAAAGGATTTTTCATCATCATCAATGTGCCGCCGGGTATCTTCACGGTGGAAGCGCGAATGATCGGCTACAGCACCGTTATTCAGCACAATGTGAAGGTACTGGTGGATTTGCGGACCACCATTCGCTTTAACCTGTCCGAAGAAGCCATCCAGGGTCAGGAAGTGGTGATCACGGCGGAGCGTCCCATGCTCCAAAAGGATGTCACCGCGACAGCGCATTTCGTTGCCCCGGAAGAACTGGAATTTATCCCGGTCACGACCATTCAGGAAGTCGTTGATTTGCAGCCGGGCGTTGCCGCCGGTCATATTCGCGGCGGCAGAAAAACCGAGGTTATGTATCTCGTCGACGGCATCCCGATCCAGGAAGTCATCGAAGGCGAAATCGGATCGGATTTGCCCAACAGCGCCGTTGTCGACCTGACGGTTCAAACCGGCGGATTCAACGCCGAATACGGCAACGCCATGTCGGGCGTGGTAAATATTATTACGCAGGAAGGGCAGGAAACTTTCAAATCCAGGGCAGAAATTTCGGCGCTGAATATTTCAACCGAGCCCAATCCGTTTGGAGATCGAGATCCTGATTTTCTGGATTGGATATATGAAGCCAATGTCGGCGGGCCGATTCTCGGCAATCAAATCAGCTATTTTCTTTCGGCGAATGCCAAAATGCCGGACTCCCGCTGGAAACGAGAGCAATTCGGCAAACGGCAACTCGTCTTCAATGATTATGAAAGCTACAATTACAATATCGTTGGAAAGCTTTCGATGCGCCCCTGGCATAATTTTAAAATAAATTTGAGCGGGCTGCTTTCGATGTGGAAATGGCGCGAATACGATCACAAATGGAAACAAAATCTGCTGGGTCTGGTACCACGCGATAAACGCAGCTATCGCTTTAGTTTAACCATGACCCATACGCTGAGCAAGCGGGTTTTTTATACGATTGCAATCAGCCAATACAATGTGATGAAATCCATTTACGGAAAATCGTCCCGCGACCAGGAACCGATAAAATATGAGGTCGATGAAGATGGCAATCCCAATTACCTGGGATACATCATTTACGGCGATTATCCCTGGTGGATGGATCACCAGGAAATACACACGATTGGTAAAATCGACCTTGTGAGCCAGCTTACCAATCATCACCAGATCAAATCCGGCGGCGAATTTGTGTACTACGATTTATATAAAAAGAATGTGTACCGCCGCGAGTTGATCCCGTATGGTGCGGGATTCCCGCGCTATTACAGCTACGATACCGATTATCGCTACTTCCCCAGGCGAGGCGCGCTATACTTGCAGGATAAAATCGAATATGAAGGCATGGTTGCCAATATCGGCTATCGCTATGATTTCTTCGATCCGATGGCACTCAGACCGGCGGTTGAGAAGAGGGTGCTCGATCAAACCGATGAGTGGATTATTGCGGATAAAGAGAAAGTTACCGCCACGGTCAAGCATCAGTTCAGTCCGCGCATCGGATTGGGATTGCCGGTCACGAACACCAGCGAATTCCGAATCAATTATGGATATTTCTTCCAAATGCCGCTGTTCGATTACCTCTATACCAATGCCAATCTGAACATCGCCCAGGGATTTTCGCCGCTGGGTGATCCCGATTTAAAACCCGCCAAAACGGTCGCTTATGAAGTTGGCTATAAACACCAGTTTGGGAAAAATTACCTGCTCGATGTCACCATTTTCAACAAGGATGTGACAAACCTGGTTGATTCCAATACTTACATCAACCAGAGCCGCGGTGAAGATATGCCAATATCAGGTATCACGCGTTACGTGAATATGGCGTATGTGAATGTCAAAGGCGCAGAGATTTTCGTCAAAAAACGTTACGGCGATCTCATTTCAGGCAAAGCCAGCTACACCTTTATGACCGCAAAGGGCACCGGCTCCAGTGCGACAGAGCAGTTTGATTGGCTGATTCAAGGTTATAAGGTGACGGTCGATGAATATTATCTGAGCTGGGATCAACGTCACACGCTGGTACTCAACCTGGATATCCGACAGGCAGGTGATTGGGGAGTCAATTTGCTCTGGCGCTGGAATAGTCCCCTGCCGTACACCGAGGAAAAAGGCTATTTGACAACACCCAACAATGGGCGCATGACTGCCACCACATATTTTGATCTTCGGATCGACAAGGAATTTAAATTCGGTCCGTTGCATTCGTTCTTATATTTCGAAGGATTGAATCTGACCGATGCGAGAAATGTCCTCTGGGTAGATGCCATCGGTCAGGCGGGAGGCGTATTGGAAGATCCCGGCGCATGGGACTCCGGCAGGCGCTTCCGATTCGGAGCGGGATTAAGGCTGTAAGCGGATGAAAAGATTACCCGTTGCTCTGGATTGACACGGTTCATTCACTCCAATGCTTTAAAATCATTTGCATAATAGAGAGCCCCGCGGTCATCCTTCGACTTCGCTCAATCGATTGATGATTATATCCTGAGGATTTCATGGTGAGCGAAGTCGAACCATGAATAGTTCTTAAAATATCCATTAAAATGAGTCGGTCGGGTTATGTTATTCCCGCATGTTTTAAGCGGTCATTTTTCAGTAGTGATTAATTTTACTTTAAAAGAGAAAGAGAACACGGATCTTAAACGGATGAAGAGGATCTGTGTTCAATGACTGAATACCAGACAATCAATTAAATACCCCTTGAAAGAAGATTGCATGTTTTAAGGGGGAATAACAATTTTTGCCTGACCCAATTCATTCTATAAAATAGCTTTTAGATAGGTACTTTTATCGATAGAGAAACGCTGAAATATGGAGCGAAAGTATGTTGCGACGATGGAACGCTACCTGTGTGAGTATCATCTTAATTTTACTATGGATCGAAATCGGCACGGCTGATTCTCCCAGACCCGGCATTCGGATACCGGAAGTGGTGAAGCAATTTTTCCGGGAATCACAAAGCCAATTTTCCCAATCCAACCTGGTTAAGCTTGTTGCCAATCAACGCCAAACGATGCGCAGCGCCACGGAATTTGAAGCCCAAACTGCAGCGCAGAAT
Organism: Candidatus Zhuqueibacterota bacterium; assembly: GCA_016927835.1. Classification (GTDB taxonomy): domain Bacteria; phylum Zhuqueibacterota; class Zhuqueibacteria; order Thermofontimicrobiales; family Sulfurfontimicrobiaceae; genus Sulfurfontimicrobium. Next base: position 10,722 of record JAFGMA010000193.1, read on the forward strand.
CCCGTGATGGCGCTTTCTTTTCCGGTTCTTGTCGGAAAATTCTCCGATTCCGGGGAAGATCCCTGGGCAGCAGCTTTTTTACAGCGAGAACTATTCGATGGGCCGTGGAGCACCGGAACCATGAGAGACTATTACCTGGAAAATTCAAACGGGCAATTCGATCTTGGCGGACAGGCTTATGGCTGGTACCAGGTAGCAAAAACACGGGAATACTACGGCAATGGTGACTATGGATTAAGCCGAACCCCCTGGTTCATTCAGGACTTGCTTTTCATCGCCGATCCGGCAATTGATTTTTCGCGCTTCGATAATGATGGCGATGGCGTTGTGGAAACGCTGATAATCGTTCATTACGGGCAGGGCGCTGAATCTTCTGATGATGAGAACGATATCTGGTCGCATTCGTCCCGGTTATTTCCGGCTTACCAGACCGACGATGGTGTGCAAATCAAAAATTATATCGTCCAGCCCGCCATCTCCTCCAGGGGGGACAGAATGATCGAAATCGGCGTTTTCTGCCACGAATTCGGGCACGCCCTGGGACTGCCCGATCTTTACGATATCGATGACACCAGCGAAGGTATCGGGGAATGGGGACTCATGGGAAGCGGCAGTTGGGGCGGTGATGGTATGCATCCCGAAAGCCCGGCGTCACTTTGCGCCTGGTCACGGGAGGTGCTCGGATGGGTGACTCCCACGGTGATAACTCAAAATGAAGAGGCATTCCAAATTGCCCCTGTGAATACGAAATATCTCACATACAAATTATGGAAAGAAGGCAGCATTGAACCGTATTTTTCAGGATACAGCAATGGCATGAACGTCGGCAGGGAATATTTTCTGGTGGAATATCGGCAAAAGACCGGCTTTGATAGATACAATCACATCGGCGGATTACTGGTCTGGCATATCGATAATCAAAAAGCCTCCAACACCGACGAAAGCCATCCACTGGTTGATCTGGAAGAAGCCGACGGAAAATTATCTGCCAGGGGCGATCCCGGCGATCCGTTCCCGGGATCGAGCGGAAATCGACGCTTCGACAATTGGACAACTCCGAGCAGCCTGGCATACAATCTTGCCAATTCAAACGTCGCCTTGATAAATATCAGCGATCCTGACTCGGTGATCCGGCTTGATATAGAGGTGGTCGAGCAGCATCCGCTACTGGAATTCGCATCATGCCGTACTGCCGAATTAACCGGGAACAACGACGGCATCCCTGAAGCCGGCGAAACCATTGCGCTTTACGTCGCCCTGAAAAATATCGGTGCGGATTTGATTGATGCCACCGGGCAATTGTCCACCGATGATGGCTGTCTTTCGCTGCTCACGGACACCGTGATATTTGACGACATTCCAATTGATTCAAAAGGCAGCAACAGTCAGGATGCGTTTATTTTTCGCGTCAACGATTCGACCCGGGTTCACCTGGCGGATTTTAGCGTTGACATATCGCTTGAGGGCAGCGATTTCCGGCAGGCGTTCGATTTCCAGGTGTTGATCGGTCACCCGGAAATATTCGTCATCGACGATGACGATTCACCGCCGGAAGCGCCGATATCCGATTTTAGCATTTATTACACGTCTGCCCTTGATAGCCTCGATCGACTTTATGAATACTATAATGTCAGAACGATGGGATTCCCGACTGTCGAAAAGCTGTTGGCACATGATATGTTGATCTGGTTCACCGGCAATTCAACGCCGGGCTTGAACGAACTGGAGATTCTGCGCCTGTCTGAATTCATGGATGCCGGGAAAAAGCTGCTTTTGTCTGGCGAAAATATCGCAAAAATAACTCAGAACACCTCCGGGCAGGCATTCTTCCGCGATTACCTGCATGCCGAACTCGTAGAAGAAATGGCGGTAGTGCCATATTTTCTGCTGGGAACAAAAACAGATCCGTTTTTCGAAGGATCAAAATATGTATTCAACCTGCAAGGAAGTGCGCAAAACCAAACTGAGCCGGATGTGATCATGCCCATGAATGGCGCAACGGGCATTCTGGAATATATACCGGGAAACGAATCCGCCGCAATAAAATATGATGGGATTTGGAAGGTGGTATATCTCGGCTTCGGATTCGAGGCGATCTCTTCGGCGGCGCTCAATGGTCCGGTGGGACGCGCCGACCTGATGGCGCGCATCCTCACCTGGTTCGATGGTAACCTGGCGGGCGTTCGAAAGCCGCTAACACAGACCGCCGGTCCGCAGGAGTACGCGCTCGAACCGTGTTATCCCAATCCATTTATCGCTGGCTCCGCGAGCCAGAACAGCAGCTTGAGCTTCCGGTATCATCATCCGAAACGCGAAAAAGTGATATTAGAAATTTATGATATTTTAGGGCGCAGTGTCAATCGCTTCGAAATTGAACATGCTTTTCCGGGTACACATCAACTGAATTGGGACGGGAAAGATCGGCATGACGATTTTGTTGCATCGGGGATTTATGTGCTGGTACTAAAAGCCCCCGGTGTAAGATTGGTGAGGAAATTTTCGATTTTAAAATGAGAAAGACGTAATAATTCAGTGGAGATTGCAGAATGACAGGGTCAGATTGCTGGCTGTCATTCGCTTTCAATATTTCTTACCCGAATTTTGGGTATCAGGCAAAAGCCTGCTTTGAATCGATCTCCATTCGAGCCCGCAAAGATGCAGTCCATCCTCTCTCAACCGGAGCTTTCGTTCCGGTTTGGGAAATGAATCGCACAAGCCTTTAGCTAGCTTAACCTTGCCAGCTTCCCCCATAAGATCAGCCATCAGTTGTCGCGCGCTTCAATCATCCGCCTCCGCAGGTCTTCCAGATTTTTGAGGGCTTTCTTCTTTCTGCCGATCTGGGCTTGCAGAACTTTTTCCTCGCGCGCGATGACGATCAGAATGTTGGTATTTCCAATCTTATTCGCCTGCAATGAAATCTGGTCATTCAATCCATCGATTCTCTTTTTTAGTCGCTCAATATCCTTCTCGATTTTTTCCCTCTCTGTTGTCAATTTTGCCATAAAAATCCCTCCGCAACAATGGCTGGTTTGTTATCACCCAGGCAAACTTACTGTTGAAGGGCTGGTACAAATCAAAAGCACGCTCCGGAAGAAAATCAATAGATTCGTACGAAGATGTTTGACTCAATGTAAGTTTTCTGAATCCACCAGGTTTTGAAATTCATAATGAAATAGAGGATAGAAATTTGAATATTTCTTCGAATCTGTCAGAAAGAAGGTGTTTTTGAATGTTTCACAGCGGGTCGACACCCATTTAACTATCCGGAAATGCCTGGAACGCCCAAATTTAAGCTGACAGATCCTGATTACAGATATGAAACGACTGACCTCTTGAAAAGAAATGTCACGTTAACTGAAGATACATTATCACTGAAGATTAAAATATACAACGAGTTGAAGAACTGAATCTGTTTAACTATTTAAAATTTAGAAATCATCTTTGTCTTTCGTTATTGTAATATAATAAATAATTGAATAAAATCAAGCAAAAATTTTTGAAAAGGGTGCGTATATAAAAATTTTTTAAATTCATTTTTGTAATCGATATTCACTTGAAGGATAATTTTTTAAATCCAGTCGATTCCGAACCCGGGATGATTTTCATTTATCGATTACAAAAGCATTGACTTTCATAAATAATTCCCTTATTTTATCTGACGTCGGTGAAATTCGCTTTGCAGGCTCATTTCCGGCAGCACGCGGATTTTGAATCCCGGCGGAATAGACAGGCATCAATAAAGCAGGATCAAACAAATGGATAAAGATTTAGCCGCGGTTCAAGAGGTGCGCGATCTTTGCAAGAAAGCCAATTCAGCACAAATAAAATTCAAAGAATTCTCTCAGGAGCAGGTGGATCGCATCGTCTACGCGATGACAGAAGCCGGTTTTGCGGCAGCAACACGCCTGGCTGAAATGGCAATCGCCGAGACCGGATTTGGCAAATTAAAAGATAAAATTGAAAAGAATCAATTCGCCACCCGCAACATTCACAAATTTATCGCTCCTCTCAAAACAGTGGGTATCATCGAAAACGATAGCCACCGAAAAATCAAAAAAATTGCCGAACCCATGGGTGTGATTGCAGGAATCATTCCGTCGACAAATCCCACCTCGACAGCCCTGTTCAAATCGCTCATTGCCGTAAAATCGCGAAATTCCATTATTTTCTCGCCCCATCCGAAAGCGATTGGATGTATCCAGGAATCAGTAAACATCATGCGCAAAGCAGCCGAAGCAGCCGGAGCACCACCTGATTTGATCAACTGCCTGACTCTGCCGGCGATGGAGGGAACACGCGAATTAATGCAGCATCACGATATCGCGGTGATACTGGCAACCGGCGGCGCAGGACTGGTGAAAGCCGCTTACAGCGCCGGCAAACCGGCTTACGGAGTCGGACCGGGCAATGTTCCGGCGTTTATCGAACGAACTGCCAATGTGAAAAAAGCAGTCGCCGATATCGTGATCTCCAAAACTTTCGATAATGGAACCGTCTGCGCTTCGGAACAATCGGTTATTGTAGACCAACCAGTGGAACACAAGGTCATACAAGCATTTAAGCAGCATCGCGCATATTTTATGAGCGATGCCGAAAGCGATATGACAGCCAGAGCACTGGTCAGTCCGCACCTCGAAGTGAATCCCAAACTGGTGGGTCAGCCGGCATCCGTCATCGCGCAGGCTGCGGGTTTTAGCGTGCCGCCTGAAACCTCAATTCTGATCGCGCGGCAACGAGGCGTGGGCAACGCGTTCCCGCTCACAATTGAAAAATTATCGCCGGTGTTAACTTTTTTTGTGGAAAATGGCTGGGAAGCCGGCTGCGAACGTTGTATCGAGGTGCTGAATTTCGGGGGACTGGGACATACGCTGGTGATTCATTCGACCGATGAATCCATTATCGAGCAATTCGGATTGAAAAAACCGGCGTTCAGGATTCTGGTAAATACGCCGGGTACACATGGCGCGATTGGCTTGACTACCAATCTCGAGCCTTCCCTCACACTCGGCTGCGGTACCTACGGCGGGAATATCACTGCTGATAATGTTACGCCGATGCACCTGCTGAACATCAAACGCGTGGCTTATGAAGTGAATCCTGTGACGCAGCAGCCTGGGCAACTTTCTGAAACCGCGAAAACCGATACTGCCAGAACGTTTCCGTATCAATCGGCACTGGCGTCTTTTTCCTCGCGCAAGATTGACTCGCCGGCTGCGGAGGCTTCAATTAACACAAAACAGCCGTTAAATTCAAACAATCACGGATTGACGTTCGGAAACAGCGGAATGGGTGCGGATGAAGTCGAAAAAATAGTCCGCGAATTTTTGGCTCAGAGAAATAGATAAAAAAGGCGCATTTTCGGAGGCAGGGATCAACTGCGATTTCGATTTCGCATGACCTTTATCGACGGGATGAGATAATCGAACAGCGAATACAGAACGACCGCGCTGACGATGATCACCACAGCCAAAACGATATTCGCCATAGCCGTTTCAGTAATGAGGTGATTCATAAGCAGCAGCTTCAGCAGCAAGATGATGATTGCACCAGATGCCTGAAAAATCGCTTTGTTTTTACCGCTGCGTTTCGCCGCGAGCACAATGCCTTGCGTCGATAAACCCATGCGAACGTACGCAACGATGATGTCCCGGAAGAAGAAAATGAAAACGACCCAAACGGGAATGGTCCTGTCCGTATAAAAAGTCAAGTACATGGAAAATCGAAACAGTGAATCTGCCATTGGATCGATCAACTTCCCGACATCCGAAACCATATTGAAACGACGCGCAATAAATCCATCAAAATAATCGCTGGCTTCGGCAAAAATAACGATGACAAGGCAAACGGAATAACCCGTTATGCTGTTGCGGAGGTAAAAAATAACAAACAGTGGGATGAGAAATATTTTGGAAATGGAGATATTATTGGCAATCGTCCAAAAATATTTACTTCGCTGTTTTGGGGGCTTCGGGATGCGATTCTTGTTTTTTCTAAAACCACCTCTTTTGAATCTGAATTTTTTGAGACGAGCTCGATAGCGCATGAATAAAGTGAATGAGTATGATAAAATGATTTTAACAGGCAGGATTAAACAACTTTCCCCTTTGAAAACGCCGTATGATTTAAAACAAAGAACTGCAACTGATTATGTGATCAGCGTATTTTATCCCGCCACCTGAACGAGCGTTATATCCTGTAATAGACAAAATATTTACGATGAAGATAATTAATTTTTTGCTCGAAATCAAGGAAATTTTGTTTTGCCTGGTCACGGCGCATTTTCAGCCATGAATCAATCAATACAAGGGCGCATAGAGATCATTTTTTATCTGGATTTTATTTCCCACTAAAAACACGAAATTCACGAAAGGATCTGTTCGTGTCATATCGTGTGGTTAGTGGGCTCTCATGAATTGCTTAAGCTCACAGGACTTTGGGCAAAGTCAAAATAATACGTATCCACAAGAATATCGAAATAATTGTACAAAACGAGAGATTTCCGTAATCATTTTGACATCAATTATTTTGACGTATTGAAAGAACGATGTCATTTCTCCCCCCCTTTCAGAGGCTTGATAGTCAAAATGCTTAGAGTCAAAATAATGAAAACCTGAATTATCGAAATCGAAAGCAAAAAATATATACTCATCTGGCATTGAAATATAACCGCTCTGTCATTCAGGAGGAATCTTTTCTATTATGGAATAAAATATTTCCTGAATAATTAACCGGTTGGGACGTATTACAAATCAGTTGTAATAATCAGCATTTAAAACAATTGTATTTCCCACGAAAAGCACTGAAAAAAGAAATTCGGATCATCTCGAGTCTTTCGTGGGCTATAAAAATTGCATAACCTAAATATCGTATTTCAGATAAAGCATGATTAAGCACCGCCAGACACGTTCCCTTCTGCGCACAGCTAAACAGATCGACACCTGGTTCCTGGGTAAATATCAAATCGGGCTTTATCGCGGTTGCCAGCATGCCTGCATCTATTGCGACGGACGGTATGAAAAGTATAATTTCGAAGGCGAGTTCGGAACAGATATTGAAATAAAAGCAAACGGACTGGACTTACTCCAAAAAGAACTGGAACGCGTCAAAGAACCGGGATTCACATTCATCGGCAGCGGCATCACCGACGCATACCAGCCGCTCGAAGCCAAATGCCGCCTGTCGCGACAGGCGCTGCAAATGCTGAACGACAAAAACATGCCCGTCCACGTATTAACCAAATCTGCGCTCATTGAACGAGATTTCGATCTTTATGAGAATATAGCTAAAAAATCGACCGCCATCATCTCATTCAGCATTACCTCCGACAACGAGCGCACCCGACAACTGCTTGAGCCGCGGACTGCCCCTCTTTCCGAGCGCTGGCGGATTTTGAAGGCTGCCCGTGAAAGAGGGATTAATACCGGCGCCATGCTGCTGCCGGTGATTCCGTTCATCTCCGATTCCGCGGAAGAAATGGACCGGATGCTGCAAAAAGCGAGTGAAGCCGAAGTCGATTTCGTGATGTTTGGCGGGATGACACTGAAATCCGGGCGACAAAAAGATTTTTTCATGGATTTTATTCGGCAGAACATCCCGCGGCTCGAGCCGCAATTCATAAAGCTTTACGCGAACAATGATCCGTACGGTCAGGCAGTACCACCATATTATGAAAAAATCAATTCGATTTTTTATCCGCTGGCACGCAAATACGGGATTCAAATCAGGATTCCCCGGGAGCTGTTCAGTGGCGTGATTCCGTGCTACACCGAAGCCGCCATCTTGTTAGCGCACATCGGCGACTACCTGCAAACAAAGGGCATCCGGCGAAAAGCATATCAATATGCCGGCTACGCCATCCAGAAATGGGCTTTCGAACTGAAAAAGAAAATCGGGCGTAAAAAAGAATTCCATTACACCCAAATCGAGGAAGAATTCAAGCGACAGGTGAAGAGCGGCGACATAAAAAAACTTTCGGGTATTGGCGAAACCATTTATAACATGCTGCTTGAATATATCAATACGGGCAAAATCTCATATTACGAACAAGTACGACGGGATTATATGAAAATGTCCTGATCCGGCTACATCACATCCGTAATGCAAGATGCTTTCTTGCGCGATAAACAGCTTTCACCACATTTCATCAAAAAAGAATGAGGGCTTCTCACATGAAACCAATCAACCTGGCTTTAATGCTGCTTCTCGTTATTTCGCTCCAGTTCACCTGTCACCTCGACCGGACGCTATATCAGTCGAATATCATCGAAAACGGCACATACATTCACGACTGGCTGCTCTGCGGACCATTTCCCAATTGCGAAGGATGCAGCCGGGAAAATTATGAACACGATGAACGCTGCAAAGGATTTTTCACCGATTATCTGCAATCGATGAAAGGCGAAAAACTGGCAACCCCGGCGGAAGGAACCAGGGTCACAGTACCCGAATACAACCTGACCCGCACATGGTTTTATTATCATAGCGAAACCGAGAAAATTCCGTTCAATGAGATTTTCGAACCCAATGATCTGGTGGTGGCGTACGCATTCTGCCGCATAGAATCGGAGACCGAACGCAAAGCCATATTATCAGTCGGCAGCAATGACGGTATCGCTGTCTGGTTCAATGGCGAAAAAGTCCACGAAAATCATTGCAGTCGCTGGCTTCAGCCGGATAACGACTATGTGCCGGTCATGCTGCAAAAAGGAAAGAATCGCCTGCTCATCAAGGTGGATGAGGGCACTGGTGATTTCGGATTTGCAGTGCGATTCCTGGATTACGATTCGACGATTTCCAACTTGACTGTTAACCTGAAACAGCACCAGGAACTTACGCTGGTCACTCAAGCCGATACGCTGGTCGCCCAATTCGGTACGCCCTACAAAATCGGCACGCTGAATCCCGGGGCAGAAGCTGTGGTAGAAGTCTTCCATGAGCGCACTGGCAAGATCGGTGAGCAGCGCGCGATACCGGGAACAGAATTGCGCTTCCTTTTGACCGATGTGCCGCAAGGTTTTCTGACAGCCAAAGCCACGTTCGAAACGCAACAACTGGGCGTCATCACTTCCGAAAAACGCCATTTTCATGGTAAATTGCCGCGCCATCCGCAGCCGCGGCGAATCAGCAAATCGCTTGCAGTGCTGGATAAAACTGGTCAGCCTTATTTTCCGATCGGTACCTACGGCGCAATTCCCGAAGAATATTCAATTTTGAAAGCAGCCGGGTTGAATTTTGTCGTCGCCGGCACCGCGAATCTGGATAAGGTTCATGCCGCCGGACTGAAAGCCGCGGTTCCCGTTCACGGTCATGGCGATACCTGGTTCACCGCCGTGCGCGATACCATTGCCAAATATAAATCGCACCCGGCAATTTTGTGCTGGATGCTCTTTGACGAACCGGGTTACAACCGGGCGGACTTGCTGGATATTCATAAAATTTACACGATTGCCTACGAAACAGATCGGATTAATCCGTCGTACCTGGTCATTACCTCCCCGACGGTTTACGGCACGCACGGACGTTGCTGTGATGTACTGGCAGTCGATACCTATCCTGTTTCGCGCGGAACGATTTTGCATGTCGGGGACAACATCAAAAAAGCCTACACCGATTCCGATGGCGATCAACCGGTCTGGCATTGCGGGCAACTCTTCCCCTGGCCCAAAGATCGCCTGCCCACAGCGCAAGAGCACCGATTTATGACCTACCTCGCATTGCTTGAGGGCTCAAAGGGCATGCTCTGGTACTCGATGCGTTTCCGGGGCTACGAATTCATCACCGATGCCCCTGATTTGTGGGAAGCCCATAAGGTGCTATTGAACGAATTGAATACATTGTCGCCGCTGTGGATTGCACCGGGCTTCGGCAAATCTATCAAAGCGACCGGCGATGAGGGATTGATTCGGGCAAAGTTGAAAACGTCACCGGTGGGTACCTTTTTAATCGCTGTCAACACATCTAAAGAAAAGACGATTGAGCCGACGCTGCATGCCGAATTGGGCAGCAACATGCAGGTCAGGGTATTTGGCGAAGATCGAACCATCCCGGTGAAAAAGGGTACTCTGCACGATCGCTTTGAACCGCTGGATGTTCATATTTATCAACTCAGCGGCGAATAGAACGCAACTGTGAAAACTATCATGCTTACAATTTCAGGAAGCTTCAGCGTCGAGGGCGGAAGTCGGAATTCGAAAGCTCGCTTTCGCCAGATGGCGCAATAATACCCAACACACAACAACGCAATGGATAAGCCAATGCAATAAAACAGACTATTTGGATACCTCGGGATTAAACATCGCATTAACCTGAAAGGAAAAAAATCATGCTCCTCGATGCACATCAACATGTAAACTGGCACGGATACGATATCGATGCAATCGTGGCGAATATGGACGAGCATCACATCGACAAAACCTGGCTGTTGACCTGGGATGCTAAAGATAGCGAAGTAGATGACATTTATTGGCGCGTGGTTGATCCCCGACGCATGTCAATGCCGCTGGAAGATGTCCTGGAAGCCTGCCGGCGCTACCCTGATCGATTCATCCCCGGATACGCCCCGGATCCCCGGGATCCGCGATCAATGGGAATGCTGGAATCCGCTGTCAAAATGTTTAGCGTTAAAGTCTATGGCGAATGGAAATATCGTGTCCTCGTCGATTCACCTGAATGCATCAACCTATTCCGATTATGCGGTCAACTGAATTTGCCGGCGGTGATTCATCTGGATGTGCCGTATTTGCCGCCCAATGATTTATCGAAATATTTCAAATATTGGTACGGTGGGACAATCGATAACCTCGCACGCGCAGTCGAAGCCTGCCCGGACACGATTTTTCTCGGACATGGTCCCGGCTTCTGGCGCTCCCTTTCGGGTGATGCCGATGAGCGGGAAGAAATCTACCCCGAAGGCGACCTCGTACCCGGCGGCAAAATCGCCCCGCTGATGCGCCAATTCCCGAAACTCTGGTGCGACCTATCCGCCGGTTCAGCCCACCGCGCCCTGAGCCGAAACCGCGAATTCACCCTCGCGTTTATCGATGAATTTCAGGACCGATTACTGTTCGCGCGCGACCAATTCGATTCGATCATGTATGACCTGTTGAAATCCCTGGAACTGGATAAAACAATCGAGGACAAGCTCTTCTCAGGAAATGCCCTGAAACTGGTCCCCTGCTAACCCGGAGTGCTAAAGCTTGCTTTGGTGCCTTATTCGTGCCTTCTGCAATTTAGTTAATACGCACATCCGGCTCACTATAAGGAATTGATTTTATATGAACATCAATCAGCTAAAAGGAAAGATTAATTCCTGGTGCAAAAAAAACCATATCGATCTTTGTTTGCTTTTCGGATCTTTTGCCAGTGCTAAACACCATGCAAACAGCGATATCGATATAGCATTATATAGCTCCAAAATCGATTTGCTCCCACATAAACTCCATTTGATAGGTGAGTTGGAACCAATTACCGGCGGCTTTTTGGATCTGGTGATTTTATACCGGGACATGGATCCCCTGCTGCGTTTCGAGATTTTAACAAAAGGCATCCCGTTGTTTATTGCTAAAAAATCTATTTACATCGAACAACAAATTTATGCGATAAAACTGAATGAAGATGTCTCGTTTCTGAAAAGATGGCAAGCACTATCAATCGATATGAAGCTGGAAAGGCTCAAACATGGCACCGCAAATTCTAAAACAAAAAATTGAAAATTTGCTTGAATACCTCGAAGCGCTTGATAAATTTAAAAATATAAGCTACGAAAAATTCCGGGATGAGCACCATTTTGCTATTGAAAGATTAATTGAATTACTCGTTGTCGCCGGCACAGACTTGCTCATGCATAAAATGTCGCTCGAGGGTCATAGCCTGCCAACAACATATCGCACTGTTTTTTTAAGAGCAGGTGAATTGCAATGGCTGCCAACAGATTTATCAGAAAAGCTGGCAGATAGTGCAGGCATGCGAAATATTTTGGCTCATGGATATGACAGGTTGGATTTGAAAATAATTTATGGGAGTGTCAATCAGTTTCTGGAGGATTAAACACAATTCGTCCGGATCATGAAAAGTCTCTAAGCGGGCAAAGCCGGACGTCCGGTGATGAATGCAGCTTAGATATATTTTGCAGGATTCATAATGAATTCCGCCAGCACCTCATAATCCACGAAATTATCGACCAGCACATCCGCACCGGCATTGGTCAATTTTTCGGCTTTATCCTGATTCATCTTGAAATAATTATCATCTTTCGTATTCACACCAATAGCAAAGCCATTCTGCGCCCCTAGCTCCACCTCCACAAATCCATCGCCGCAGGTGAACAGCTCGCCTTTTTTGGCATTTGTTTCCTGAATCAGGTTTTTGATGACAGTGAATTTCGGATCGTCGCCCGGCTTTTTATCGTGACAGCCTTTCACCGCAACGCAATATTGCATGATCCCTAACTCTTTCAATTCATTAATCACCGGCGCTTCATCGGATCCGGTAGCCACATAAATCTGAATTCCTTTTTCATACAGCAGTTTCAAAAAGTCCTTCGAGCCCGGCACTAAAAAATCAGCAAGTTGCGCCCTGCCTTGGTGCAGCAATTCCAGTCGATTCAAAACCTGCCGGTCCAGCAGCGTGATATATGCCCGTTTGTAATTCAGCGCCGGCATCGATTGGGCGCCGTGAGCTGCAACGCGCTGCGCCAGGTCAACCATCTGGGAATAGGTAGGTTTGCCGGTTAGCGCATCGATGGATTCCATGCACGTTTCCATTGTCGCATTCATGTCCTCCGGTTTAATGCCGGACTGGCAGAGAACCCCCATAAAAATACCAAGCATCAGATTTTGCCAGCCTTCGCGCAGCCGCGAGACGGTTCCGTCCCAATCAAATACCGCATACTTGATGTCAACCGGTCCATAAGCTTGAATTTTCGACGCCAAGCGCGCCTTATTCGGAATCAGAATTTTAGTCCCGTTAATCGTTTGCATCATGAGCCAGATCCTTCCGTTACAATATGATAATTCAATTTAATCAGCCGGCGTAACGCAGAACATTCGCTTATAAAAGGGAAGAGCATACAATTCGCATCCACAAAATTATTCGCGAAACACGAGAACAGGCATTCGGGCATCAACAGCACCTGCCGGACTCCCGCCTTTAAAACAAATAAAAAGAAAGTCAGCCTGTAACTGCCTTCATTTTTAATTTCTTTATCCTGCTTGCCCCGCTTAGGTACAAATAAAATCGATAAAAGTCAAGTGAAAAATGCTCCGGCTCGTAATCGCTCAGATATAGGTAGGAAGGCGTGGCTTTCTGCAAGTTTTGAACCTGCAGAGGCTGTATCGCTACCGGAGATGAGGGCATTACGAAAAATTGCATTTTTATCTTGATCCAGAAAAAAAATATTTATACATTTACAATTCTTTATCCCAAGCATAGAAAGCGAAGCGATGAAATTTGCAATCACCGGCAAGGGCGGAACCGGCAAATCAACAATCGCCGGACTGCTAGCACAATATTTCGCACAAGATCACTACCGGGTACTGGCTGTCGATGCCGATCCGGATGCGAATCTGGCTTCAGCGATCGGGCTCTCGCGGGAACAGGCTGCCGCTATTGTGCCCATCTCCGAACAGCGCCGGCTTATCAAAGAGCGCACCGGAGCCAATCCAACTCAATTTGGGCAGCTCTTCAAAATCAATCCAACGGTCAACGATATCCCCGACAAATTTTGCGTAGATTTCAATGGCATAAAATTACTCGTGCTGGGCGCCGTTCGCAAAGGCGGCAGTGGGTGCGCCTGCCCTGAAAATGTCCTTCTGAAAAATCTGCTTTCCGAAATTATTTTGAACCGCAACGAAGTGGTGATCGTTGATATGGAAGCCGGTATCGAACACCTGGGCAGGGCAACGGCGCGCTCAATCGATATGATGTTGATTGTAATAGAGCCGGGATCCAGAAGTGCGGATACCGCACGCACGATTATCAGGCTGGGTAACGAGGTGGGCATTACACATTTTGGCATCATCGGCAATAAACTGCAAAATGCCGCACAACGTGATTGGATCGCAACGGAATTTTCGGAACAAGAATTGATCGGAATCATCTCTTATCACGATGCTATTCGCGATGCCGATTTGATGCAGAAACCGCTTTTCCAGCTTATGAATGAGCAAATTAAATCCGAATTCAATTCAATCTACCAGAGATTGAAATCAACATAAGCAGTAGCCTGCGCTATTGCCACTCAAAGTGAAGGAGGGTCATGATGGCGTTCAAACCCGAAGGAATTGCCACCGGTATTGGCAGTTTTCCGCACAAAGATCCCAAAACTGCTTGTGCGCTCATTTTCGAAACCATTCCGGAAATGCCCATCTGGCCTCAGTTGCCGGGCATCGATTTCCGGGAGCAAATGGACATCCAGTATTGCGAAGGCTTGCCGCGCATCATCGTCAATGCTTTCAGGGAGCGGTTACATTTTGATACCAGCGGCGATGCCAGCAACGAACTGGCAGCGTTTTATGAAAATGTCATGCTGGATAATTTTGATTACTTCAGCATTTCACCCGAATACAGCCGGGGCATTTATGAAATGGAACAGGCGCTGACTAAGGCAGATGCCTCTGCAAACAAATATTTCAAGAGCCAGGTGACAGGTCCGGTGACGCTGGCGCTCGGAAATGTTGACGAAAATAAACGGGCGATATATTACAATGAGGTTTTTCGCGATGTCATCGTCAAGGGCATGATTATGAAAGCGCGCTGGCTGCTGGGAAAATTCAAGCCGTTTGCTGCGGATCAAATCTGTTTCGTGGATGAACCCATCCTGTCCGGATTCGGCTCATCCACTTATGTGAGTGTGCAGCGCTCAGACGTGGTTTCGTGTATCAACGAAGTCGTCGAAGCGATTCATGGCGATGGCGCGCTGATGGGCACGCATTGCTGCGGCAACACCGAATGGACGATTCTGATAGATGCCGGAGTCGATATCATCAGTTTCGATGCTTATGAGTTCGGCGAAACCATCGGGTATTATGCGGAAAAGGTGAATACATTTTTGAAAAATGGCGGCGTTCTCGCCTGGGGCATCGTGCCGACATCGGAAAAAATCACCCGTGAAACCGCAGATTCGCTGGCGAAAAAGCTGGAGCAGGTAATGCAGAACCTCTCCGCCAAAGGCATCGACATTGATTTGATCAGGACGAACTGTTTGCTCACGCCGAGCTGCGGGACCGGCTCGCTGTCGGTTGAATTTTCGGAAATGGTCTTTCACAAATTGTCCGGAGTGAGCAAACTTATCCGGGGAAAGAATTAGCAAAATTTCTGCAAATTCCCGTCCCCTGCGGTTACAACTGATTCAATCATTCATTCAATAGAGAAAGCGCGAGACATGACAAAAAAAAGCATCGATAATTCAGTGACTGCACTCATGGAAAAAGCCGAATTACAGCACCTCGAAACAACATGGAGCCGCTCAGAGCAACAAAAACCGCGCTGTGCATTCGGGGAACAAGGGCTCTGCTGTCACAATTGTTATATGGGTCCATGCCGCATCAATCCCAAAGGCACTAATCGCCAGAAAGGCGTTTGTGGTGCCACGGCGGAGGTGATTGTGGCACGCAATTTTGCGCGGATGATTGCCGGCGGCGCAGCAGCGCACTCCGACCACGGACGGGAAGTGGCTAAAACCCTGCTATTTGCAGCCCAAAATTCAGATGCCGGGTATACCATAAAAGATATCAGCAAACTGAATAAAGTCGCAAAGGATTTTGGCATTGCCACCGAAGGCAGAAATAAAGAAGAGATTGCCCTGAAGCTCGCTGAGAAAGCGCTGGCTGCTTTCGGGCAGCAATCCGGTGAAATTGACTTTATCAAACGCGCTCCGGAACCACGGCAGGCGCTCTGGCGGCAACATGATGTTGTTCCGCGCGGTGTTGACCGGGAAATCGTCGAAATGATGCATCGCACCACCATGGGCGTCGATCACGATTATAAAAATATCATGCTGCACGGCGCCAGGACAGCGCTGGCTGACGGTTGGGGCGGATCCATGATCGCCACCGAATTGCAGGATATTCTCTTTGGCACACCATCGCCGCTGCGGGGCAAAGTCAACCTGGGTGTGCTCTCGGAGACCGAGGTGAATATTATCGTTCACGGGCATGAACCGGTGTTATCAGAAATGCTCGTATTGGCGACCCAGGATCCGGAACTCATCAACCTGGCAAAATCGCAAGGCGCTGCCGGTATCAATCTCGCGGGCATTTGCTGTACCGCCAACGAGGTTTTGCTGCGTCACGGGTATCCGATTGCCGGCAATATTTTACAGCAGGAATTGGCAATCGCAACCGGCGCCGTCGAAGCCATGATAGTCGATGTGCAGTGCATCATGCCGTCGCTGCCCGAGCTTTGCAAATGCTACCACAGTCAACTGGTGACCACTTCGAAAAAGGGGAAGATACCCAATGCAAAGCATTATGATTTTTCCGAAGAAGAGGCATTGCAGACCGCCAAAGAGATTGTCAGAAATGCGATCCTGAATTTTCCGAATCGCGGTTCGATTGATATTCCGAAGGAAAAAATGGACCTCATCGCCGGCTTCAGCCATGAAGCGATCGTCTATATGCTCGGCGGAAAATTTCGCGGTTCATATACTCCGTTGAATGACAATATCATCAATGGCAGAATCAAAGGTGTGGTCGGCGTTGTAGGCTGCTGTAATCCCAAAGTGACGCACGATCAAGCACACGTAAGCCTGGTTGAGGAACTCATTGCCAACGATATTCTGGTCGTCCAAACCGGTTGTTCAGCCATCGCATGCGGCAAAGCCGGCTTTCTTACGCCCGAATCAGCGCATAAATACGCCGGCAAAGGCTTGGCAGAGGTGTGCCAGGCGGTGGGCATGCCGCCGGTTTTACACTCCGGCTCATGCGTCGATAACAGCCGCATTTTGATGGCGCTCTCCGAGATGGTGCGCGTTGGCGGACTGGGGAAAGATATCAGCGAACTGCCGGTTGCCGGCGCTGCTCCCGAATGGATGAGCGAAAAAGCGATTTCAATCGGTCAATATTTCGTCGCGTCCGGCGTATTCACGGTATTTGGTATCGGGCTGCCAGTTGAAGGAAGCCCGGTTTTTTGCGATCATATCTACCGCGAGTTTGAAACTATTTTCGGCGGCAAATGGGCGGCAGAAGCGGATACGGGAAAGATGGCGGGCATGATTATCAATCATATCAACCAGAAACGCGAAAATCTCGGAATCAGCAAAGGCAGAGAGCGCGTGCTTTTCGATATGGAAATGCGGCGCGAACTTGCGATTTAAAGCCGCTCGTGTCGTTGCGCGATTTTACGGGCTGATGCATGTGGCATTCATGCAAATAGCAGGGATTCAGAGCTAACCGATAACAATGCATTTTTATCCATACAAGCTGAGGATTAATACATGTCAAAACACATTGCAACCAGAGCCATTTGCGGCGCACATAAACTCGTGGATCGGGCTGAACAGGAGTTGAAACAAGCGCTGCAGGAAAAAGGACCTGATATAAAAGTTGAATTTCCGAATACCGGCTACTACCTGCCACTTTCACACGGCATGCTCGGACTCCAAATCGATACCCTCGGTGGATTGAAGCAATTGTTGACCGAGGCGAAACAACTGCTGCCGCCTGTGCCGGCAAATGAATTATGGGTTCCGTATCTGGGTCACACGCTCGATGCGGGCATGGCGACGCTATTCGCCGATGAAATCATCGAAGCCATAAAATATACGCAGAATCCGCTGCCGTACGTAACCGAAGCCAATCCACGAAATGGGCAGCTCTGGCTGGGCGCTGCAAATGACGTAATCCTGCGGGAGCGCGGCATTGAATTCGTCGATGGAACCGCACCCGGTTTTGCAGCCTGTGTCGGCTATTGCCCATCGAATGAAATTGCCGTCCGGATCGCCCGCGAATTGCAGGAGAAAAACCTGTATGTTTTCATGTCCGCCGATACCGACGGAAAATCAATGGCGCAACAACTCCGGGAAGAAGGGATTGAAATGGGCTGGGAAACCCGGCTGGTTCCGTATGGCGCGGATGTCACCGCTACGGTGCATGCATTGGGTTTTGCCACGCGCGTGGCACTTTCGTTTGGCGGCGCCAAACCGGGAGATTTCGAGCGTATCCTGCGCTATAACAAAAATCGGGTGTTCGCGTTCGTACTCGCTTTTGGTCCGGTGAGTGATGAAAAATATGCCCAGGCTGCGGGCGCTATTAATTTTGGTTTTCCCACCATTGCCGACACCGATATCGATCAGATTTTACCAACTGGTATTTGCACGTACGAACACGTTGTTTCGCCGGTGACGCATGATAAAATTGTTGCCAAAGCTGTGGAAGTGCGAGGATTGAAACTCACGATAACGAAAGTGCCGGTGCCGGTTCCGTTCGGACCGGCGTTTCAAGGCGAGCGCGTTCGCAAGGCAGATATGCAGGTGGAATTCGGCGGGCAAACTAAAAACGGTTTCGAGTTTGTTACAACAAAAGAGTTGGATGAAGTCGAAGATGGCAAAATCGAAGTGATCGGTCCGGAAATTGACGAGATGGCTGAAGGCAGCCAACATCCGATTGCAATCTGGGTGGAAGTTGCCGGACGCGAGATGCAGGAAGATTTTGAACCCATTCTTGAGCGCCAGATCCATGATTTTATCAATTGCGCCCACGGCGTGTTTCACATGGGGCAGCGCGATATCAACTGGATCCGAATCAGCAAGGAAGCCTTTAATAAAGAATTCAAAATCAAACACCTCGGGTCGATTCTGCATGCGAAATTCCACGGCGACTATGGCAAAATATTCGATAAAGTACAAATCAAAATCTATACGAAGGAAGACGATGTATTAAAGCTGATCGGTACTGCCCGCAAAGTATACCGGGAACGGGATGATCGGCTGGCGGATATGACCGATGAATCTATCGAAACATTTTACTCGTGTACGCTCTGTCAATCGTTCGCGCCGAATCATGTCTGCATCATCACACCGGAACGCTCCGGTTTGTGCGGCGCATACAACTGGCTCGATGGCAAGGCAGCCTACCAGATCAACCCGACCGGACCCAACCAGCCGGTTGAAAAAGGACAGGTAATCGATCAGGTGAAAGGGCAATGGCAAAATATCAATGATTTTGTTTTTGCCAATTCCCATAAATCCCTTGAAGTTTTCAATGCGTACAGCATTATCGAATTCCCGATGACCTCCTGCGGCTGTTTCGAGTGCATTTCCTGTATTCTGCCTTCGACGAATGGCATCATGACCGTCTACCGCGAATTCACCGAGATGACGCCCTGCGGGATGAAATTTTCAACGCTCGCCGGAACGGTTGGCGGTGGGATTCAAACACCCGGATTCATCGGTCATTCGAAGCATTACATTGGCAGCAATAAATTCATCAGCGCCGAAGGCGGGGCGCAGCGCATCGTGTGGATGAATAAAGCATTGAAAGAAGAAATCGCGCCGGTCCTGCAGCGTATCGGCGAAGCAGCCGACATTGACAATTTTATTGAAATGATCGCTGATGAAACGAATGCAACCACCGAAGAGGACGTATTGGAATTCATCAGCAAGGTCAATCACCCGGCGCTGGCGATGCCGCCATTATTTTAATACAGTTTTAATCATTCGGGATGATTAAAAATCAATAATACGCTGGCGATGCCATTCAATTATAATGCAGATTGAAATCCAGCAAAAATTGAATCAAGCCACAGATGGCACGGAAAAACAGCGCAAGGGTCTAAAAATCAGTATTTCAACACTGAGAATCCTTGGCTCAAAATAGAAATCACCATGATAACAGTCGCCATTTCCGGCAAAGGCGGTACCGGAAAAACAACATTTGCCGCAGCCATTATTCGCTGGCTCTCCGACAACCGGTCAAAATCGATCCTGGCAGTCGATGCCGATGCCAATGTGAATTTGAATGATCTGCTCGGGATTCGGGTGCGCGAGACCATCGGCAGCATCCGCGAAGAGATGCGCGAGAAAACCAGCAACCTGCCCGGTGGGATGACCAAACAGCAATTTCTGGAATATAAAATCCAATCCACACTGGTGGAAACACCCGACTTCGATTTTGTCGCCATGGGGCGTCCGGAAGGACCGGGCTGCTATTGCTACGCGAATAATTTGCTGCGCGATATTTTAAAAACGCTGGGCGAAAATTACGACTATGTGGTGCTGGATAATGAAGCCGGCATGGAACACCTGAGCCGCCGCACAGCCCAGGAGATCGATTATTTGCTGATGTTATCCGATCCAACTGCCCGCGGACTGCATACGGCAGGCAATATCAACCGGCTGCTGAAGGAACTCGAAACGCGGGTGAAGCATCGCTACTTGATTTTGAATCGCGTGCAAAGTACTATCCCGAACAAGCTCACGACCGAACTCGCGAATGAAGGCTTGCAATTGCTGGGCAGCATTCCGTTCGATGAAATGCTGATGCAGCTCGACCAGCAAGGGGAGGCGATTTGGAATTGCCTGCCAGATTCAGCGGTTTATGCCGCTGTGGGGGATTTGATGCAAAGGCTTGGTATTAACCTGTGATAATCCCAATTAAAAGAAAATTTCAAAGCTAATAATAGAACTGGAGCACGAAAATTTGAAGATAAGTAACCGAACAAGATATTTCGTTCAGTTGGTGTTCCTATCAATTTTATTGCTGTTAACTTGCAAACAAGCTACAGAAATTAATGTGCCATTTAAGCTTGAATTGACAAAAGGATATTATAAAAAAGTGAGCGAATCTCAGGATAAGATAAAATATTCAATAGAATTTAAATATTCGGTGAAGGGTGTTGAGTGCAACGTCGGCGGCTACGGCATTGAATGGGACAAAAATTCAAGCGGTGTTATTAGCTGGTATAGGATGCAATCATTAATCCCAGGTCAAACTTATGCCATATCAGATACATTTGAGTTATCATATAACATAACTCAAGTTTCGCACACCTATAAATGCGTTTAAACAGTCGAAAAGCAAGAGGTACACCATACATAACTATCATAATAACAGATTACT
>JAFGMA010000194.1 GCA_016927835.1 Candidatus Zhuqueibacterota bacterium
AAATGTATAAAATTAACACGCTTGCTGCTATATGTTCCCAGTGGATTGGGATGCGCAGGTGAATCGAATAAGGAAGACGCAATATATGGATTGGGAACGACAGCGATGTTATCTATCGATGGTTTCGGCAGGCTTCCGGGTGTGACGGTAACAACATTTTGATTTCCCAAAAATATTGCACTTTCGCGGGGTGCTACGCCACCGGTAGCGCTTCCCGTATCGTACGCTGTGACGGCATACGAATATGCCAGCCCGTTGATCAATCCCGTATCTACAAATTGGTGTGCCAACTCGGAATCATCTCCCAGGTAGAAGAGCGTATTCCCATTATCCAACGGGATAGGGTGGTATCCGGTGATGCCGTCCTTTTTGTCGAATTGTGCGATTAGCATTGTGTCGGAAATAAAGCCGTCCAAACTGCGGTAAATGCGATAACCCTCAAAATCATTGCCGAACAATGGATCTTCGGAGGCCTCAGCACTATCATTCCAGACAATGGTTGCAGAACGATCACCTGCCATGGCACTTACATTCGGTGTTATGGGTGCTTTGAGATAATCGAATTGGCTGTAGTAGACCTCGTACGCAATTTGCATGTTATGCAGTAATTCGTTTTTATTGTCGCCGAAACCACCTATAAATGCAAGTTTCCGGGTACTGTCGATAGGAAGCTGGAAATATCCGGAACCCATCAGGATGACATAATCCCTGGCTTGAACCATGGATTGAGTTCCAGAGACGAGTGCCTCCCACATTTCTTCGGTATCATTGGCACTCAGCCAGTTATTGAGAACGGCTGAAAAACTGGTCAAGTTGAGTTTGTTGCCTGTTGAATCTTCAGGCGTATCGATGAACTGGAACCCCATGTAGCCGATGCTTTCCGGAAATTCAGTAGTGACACTATCCTCATCCCAACACAGAACAATTTCATCCTGTTCAATGCTTACCATATCATCGCTGCGGTCGGAATATCCACCCATCAGCGGATCTCCCATCATGCCTACGACCAGTTTGTCAAGATTTTTTGAACTCACATTTTTAATCTCGAATTGAAAATATAAAACATCAGCTAATATTTTCGGACTGAATTGATACCCTCTCACTTCTACTTCAACGCCCAGCCCGCCACGGTCAAGGTTGCCGGGAATTGGGTAATATTCAGTTATGTATGCGCAGTCATCCATTTGATAGTAGCATTCGAAATCAGCCACGTTTTCACCGACTTTAAATTCCCCGGGCCAGAGAAGGATATCGCCGGCAGGATTTTTCGGAAATTTTTCGCCCCAGGTACTTGGTTTGTTATAAGTTGCCAGAAATCCTTCTTGCGCATCGGCGAGAGAAGGTTTCGTATGCCAACCCGGTAGCGGCGTCCAGCCATCTTCAAAGTTATTCATGCCGTGTATGACTAGATGGATGACATCACTATTCTCCGTATCATCCGTAAGGGGTACCTCTCCGCCGAGTATGAATCCGAATTCAGCGCCATAGCGATTGGTGCTATTGCGAGGCCAGCGCCAGGAAGGATGTGAATTATTTTCATTGTGACCGATCGTGCCGTAGTTATTAACGCGTGTTGCGATATTATTTCCGTTCATTGTGCAGAACGTTCGTAGTGGCTCGGTGGTTTTGCCGGATGAAGATGCCGGACCGGATTTGCTGAAAATCGGGTGCTTCTCTCCTGCGACGAGGTTTAGCAATATCAAAATTACGATCCCTTTTTGAAATCGCATTCGTTTCATATTTTGTTCCTCCCGAATATCGCGAAACCAGCAACAATTCTAAAATTCATATTTTATGCCCATGAGCAATTCCCGTGGTTTGGCATACCAGTAGGGTCGATTCATCCATTCTTCGCTCATATTATTTTCGAATAATGCAATCGGCTTATCTGCGTGCCCGGAACTGCGCCAGACAATCTGTTCGTTTAAATTATCCAAAAGATTGTAGCATTTCAAAAACAGCGTGATAGCAGTACGCTTGCGCCCAATCCATAAACCAAATGTTTTGAAAAATTTCAAATCAACATTTATTTGAGTCGGACCGCGTTCGCTGTTATAGTTTTCGGGGATTCTCGCGCTGTAAAGCACCATCGGTGTATAAGGAAATCCGCTTTCGATACGGGCATAGACACCGATGCCCCATTGCCCCGGATCCGAGTATAGATACAACATTTTGAGGCTGTGCGGCTGCAAGTAGTCGGGGTACAATAAATTTTGGGATAATATCGATTCAGGTTCCTGTGCCGGGATTTTTTGATCGCTGCGCAATTCATTGGCATTCATTTTCGCATTTTGAAAGGTATAATCGAAGCGGATTGACATGCGGCTGTTGAACTGATGTTTCAATCCCAAAACGGTACCCCAGGCATAGCCAAAATCGGTATTTGTCAATACGGCGTGCATTTTTCCGTCATCCGACATGAAAATGCGGTAGCCGAGAAGGTATCTTAAATCCCGGTGAAACGCTTTCAATATTATCGTCGACGTTTTGGACAGATTGATATCCAATCCGGTTTCGTATTGAATGCATTTTTCAGGTTTCAAATCGCCGTTTCCGAAAAGCGGAAGGTAGCGATTGGAATATCGCTGGAAATTTTGATTCGAATAATAAGCCCAGAATGGGGGACGCTGAAAGAAATGACCGTAAGCGAAATATGCTTTTCCCTGGTCAAAGAATGGATAGGCTGCTGAAATTCTAGGACTCAGCCGAACTTTATTGGTTGCGTTCGACAAATGGGCTGTATCCGGCGACGTCCATTGGGTTGCAGTCTGCACATCGGGAAAGAACGCCTCCAGCCGCAATCCAAAATTGAGGATCAATTGGGACAGCTCAATTTTATCCTGCACATAAAGTGAGAATTCCATCGGGTGGTGTCGGTACTCATCATCCAGTGAATCAGGATTGATGATATTCTGCGTTTGAGCCGACCCGGGTTGCGGAGCCGCGATGAAGTAATCATGACCATAAATTTCGTGTCGCTTGAATTCGAATCCGGTTCTCAATTCGTGGTGCAGATTAATTTGCCAGTTCAAATTGAACGCGGAAGCCAGAGTCGATGCGTTGTTGACGGTGCGTTCATTTTGTGTTCCGCGGATATAAAATTCATTCAATTCATCACGCAAGGTAGCGCCGGGCGAAATATATTCCGGCGCATCCGGTGATTCGAACGCTTGTAACCAATTTTTATTCCAGTTGTACGCGAATACTGCCTTGTAATACAGTGTTTTGCCGGGTTGATGCGTGAAGATCAGGTGATGGCTGTTTCCCTGCAAAAAGTGCCACAATTTGCTATCAGGGATAAACTTCCAGCGATGGTCTTCTTCGCTTTGGTAGCATTGCCATTCCGCATGCTTGTAAAACGAGGAATACAACAACGACATGTTGGATTTAATCTGGTAGTGCAGTTTTGCCGTCAAATTGAATCGCTCCAGCGGATTCAGCGCGACAAAATCAGCATCTTCAGTTGTATTAAGTTTCTTGCCGTCTGAAGCGTAAAGCTGTTGACCATATAAATAGCCTTTATCATTCCAATAGCGGCTTGAAAAATAGAACTGAAGTTTATTTTTCAATAATCGAGGCACGGTTCCCCCGAACGATCCTTCGACTTTTAAATTATTAGAAAAATCTATCGATTTTATTTCCTCGCTAAATTGCGCGGAATGCAAGCTTAGAATATCCCCGGTTTGCAACAAGAAAGAGCCTTGGTAATCGGATGGAATGCGCCGGGTAAGAACATTTGCCGCCGCCGACAGGGCATTGCCATATTCCGCATTGAAGGCGCCGGTTTTGATGGCGATCTCCAGCACTTCATCCAGCAGAATATCATGGTCAAGTGATTGCGTTAGCGGATTCATCTGGCTCAATCCATCGCTCAAAAAGTGAATTTCAGCCGTTCTTCCGCTTCGTGTGTGGCGTGCACCCATCGGATCGGTTGTAACACCGGGCAATAGATGAAATAAATCCTCGATTGTTTCGACAGGCAGCGCTGCTAATTCATCCGGATGAAACGAATAGCACGTGTTCGTTTCATCGCGCGCGGTCAATTTCAAATCGCGCACGCTTGTGTCAATTCTGCCGAGGTCGATAATGGTCGAAGTCAGGTCAAAATTCGCTATTGCGGTTTCATCAAGTCCGATTGAAATATTTTCGATCATAGCCGGGACATACCCGAGGTAGCTGGCTCGGACAGTATAAACGCCAGGCGGAATGTTGATGATGAAGTAGTAACCAGACGAGTCTGTATAAGTCGCATATTCTGTGTCCAGAAGTCTGATTTCGACTCCTGACATGGGTACATTCTGGTCTTGATTTAAAACCCTGCCGGTGATTTTTCCGCTCAAACCGGCATTTGCAGCCGACGCAAACATATTTATAAATAAAAGGAAAAGCAAAGATAGCGTGCTCAACTTCATATTGCTCCCTCCTTGTACACGCATGGACCATCTGATATGATTATTGGGTCAGGCTAGAAAAAATATCCGCGTAAAAACCAGATAATAAAGATGGGGATTGCCATTGCCGCGTGCATTCCCCTGATGCTCAAATATAAAGGGTGTTACAGGTGCCGGATGCCAATCAATGATGCAAGCCCTGTGGCAGGCAGATTTGAAATGCTTTGCTGAAAAATTAGAAGCAATATAGAAAATATAATGAAAAAGGTCAAGAAAAAATTAAAAAAATGAAATTCTTAGATCAAAAAAGATATATCAATTGGTTGATCCTCGATTTATTTTTACGTGTGATTTTGGAGTCTTGCGCTGCAAGCGCCATAAACGTGATTGTGATTGTACCCGACCTGTGTCTATTTTTTAATAATTTTTGATGTTTTTTTCTTGCAATTTAACTTATTTTTTTTAAAATTAGGCTTTCTCTAAAGTCATAACTTTCTGTATCTTATTTTAGATAAAGAGCAGTTCTGCATCGGCGGGTAATAATCAATTGGCTTTTTGTCAAGCAGTCGACTGATTATCGCAATGGAGGTGTCGGATTCCGGATTTTCCGGTTCGGGATTGACGTGAAGGTATGAATTTAAAAGGAAGAGAAGGAATTCGATTTGAGCTTCCAGATTGTGAATCTTGATAGCCGGGAATCCTGAATATATTATCTGCAACCTGATTGGCTACGATGAAGAATGGTATGAATATTGATTATTCTAAACGCCTGATTCCGTATCGATATTTTTGCTAACGAGATTCATTTTGATTTCATAAACAAAGATTGAACAAAAATTCGTTTATTCATAATTTCACAGGGATAAATTTATAGCGCCCTGTCATGGAGTTCAGCGTACCATGTCTGATGTTCTATTCATAATGATAATTTCACATGATTTCGTTCAGCTATCAATTATTGTTTTTTTGATGCAAAATTAACCAAACGTAGGAGGATATCTAATGGCAATCGAAGATTTGAGAACCGAAGTTCTTGAAATTCTCAGGCAGAAGGATATCACAGGTAAAGAACTTATTAAGACGTATGTTGCTGAAAAAAAAGATGCAATTAAAGCCCTTGGCTTTGAAAAATATGATGTGGATAATCCGGCATCGATGGGAAATTTTATTGCCAAGGAAATCATGCCGCATTTAGGAGAACCTGTTTACAAAGAAAAAATTAATGTACGCGGGAGCAAAAGAACGCTTTATAGCTTGACACCGGGGGAATCGCGAGTGAAAGTTGAATAAGAATGATGCCACGTTAAATGAAATAATCACGTTTTTTTAAAATCGACGTGTCGATGTGAGTTGTATTCCTGAACAAGCCGTACTTCGACTTCTGCAAAGTTATAGACTGGTCTTCGAGTGAATCCGTAACCAGAAAAAAGAAACCGCAAATTTTGCTTAAAATTTCATACGGAATTTTTTTTGCGAAATTTGCGGTTTTTGTTTATGCAATACGGCTGCTGACAGAGATTGGTGGTTTTTCCTTACTTTAATAAAACCATTCGTTTCGTCTGTGTAAAATTGCCGGCGATGATACGATAAAAATATACGCCGGAAGCCGCATCCATGCCATTCTTATCCTTACCATCCCAATGCACTGCGTAGTAACCTGCTGGTTGCTGTTCATTTACTAATTCGCAAATTGTCTGCCCCATGATATTGTAAATAACCAATCGGACGTCCGCTCTTACCGGCAACTGGTATGTCAACCGCGTCATCGGATTGAATGGATTGGGATAATTCTGATTCAGTACAAATTCGGTTGGTTGAGCCATTTTTACCGAAATAGCCTCGTGCAGCGTCCTGTGCCCGCTCACATCGATATCTTCCAACTTATAATAATATGTCTTACCGGAAGTTACATTTAAATCCTTGTATTGATACTCTCCGTCTTCATTGGTAGAGATGGGCTCCGGATTAATGCGCCGGTACTCACCCTCTTTCGAATTGCTGCGGTAGACGTTGAATCCCATATTATCAAATTCCATGCTGGTCTGCCAAACCAACTCAATTCCCTTGTACGGGATGGCTTTGGCAGCAAACGCTGATAATTGCACAGCAGTCCAGGTCATGTTCCAGGTGATGCTGGTTGAATCGGTGCCATCTCCAACGGTAGCTTGAATTGAGTAATCTCCTGCTGCATGTTCGTCAGAAATGAATTCATACGATGGAGAAGTCGAAACCAATAATTGCTCGCTGCGGTAAAAGCGAACCCACTTATACCAGAGCGGATCGTGATCCTCATCCGATACCACCACACTGAAAACGAGTTTCCCGTGTTTGGGCGCGATAACATCGGATTGCGAGGGCAGATATGCCACAATCTTCGGTGCGCGGTTGATATTTCGAACAGTGATAGCCACGTCCTCGGCATCAAATCCGCCGCGTTCATCGAACGCCATGAATGTGATGGTATACCGACCGGACTGCTGATAGTCGGGAGTCCAATTGAATTGCTGCGTCTGCACAGAATCGAATTCAGCGCCCCGCGGAAGATTTCGAACGCCGTAAGTGACCGTTTCGCCATCATCATCCGTAGCGCTGACAGAAAAACTCACCCGCTGCAATTCGTCGATGACGACATCGTTAATTGGACTAAACAGCGGAAATTTATTGCTGACACCGGTTGCGTTGAATGTCAGCGGCGAATTATCCAGTCCGGTTTTAATTGCGTAAACAGTATTGATGCCTTCCGCCGATCCGAGCTGCAATCGGTTTCGTGCGATACCATTGCTATCGGATTGAACGATCTGACCATCCAATAACACGCCGTTTCCTTTGATCACAGCAAACGAAATCCCGATCTTGCTGACAGGATTTTCGTGTATATCTTTCACCTTGACTGCCAGCGGATAAACCAATTCTCTTCCGACTGTGCCATTCTGGAGATTTCCGGAAACTATCTGCATTGATTTTGCCTGAAGCGGATCGGCAATGATGGTAAATTCAATTGGTGAATTGACCAGGCTGCCACTTGAAGCTTCGATGAGTACCTTGCCGGCGGTTGTACCCAGGCGTATCGTTGCCGATACGAATCCATTCACATCGGATAATTCCGGTTGAGATTCGTTGATGGTTGCATTCCCGGATTTAACCGTGAAGCTCACTTCCTGTCCGGCAACACCGTTTCCATAATAATCGGTGACCTGAACGCGCAAGGGTGAGGGCAGGTAACCTCCCACCAGACCCGTTTGCATATCGCCTGAAACCTTTTTAAGTACTGACGCTTTTCCGGCAGTTCCCATGGCGAGAAAACTGATCGGAGAATTGGTGAGACCGTCAGCGTAAGCTTTCACCAAATTCGTGCCAATTTCTTTGTCGAGCGTGAAAAATGCACTCGCCAAACCAAAGGCATCGGTCTCAACCGTTACGGAGCTGTTGCCGCTGAAATGCCCATTTCCCAAATCGACGCGATAGGTCACCGGGTAATTTGCTAGATAACGTCCGTCACTATCAAAGACGCGTGTTACCAGCGGTTTTGCCAGGGTTGTGCCACTCATTGCGGATTGATTATCGCCTGAAACGCGCTCAATTCGTGATGCAGTGCCTTGCACGCCGGTTGCCATAAATGCAATGGGCGAGTTAACCAATCCGGTGGAACGGGCTTCAACGGTATTGGCAACTCCCGGGGTATCGCCTAAAATGAGCGTTGCACTGGCGACACCGTCGGAATCACTGTAAACGGGTTGTACTTCATATATCAAGCCGCCTCCGCCGGTTACCACAAAGCGTACCTCATGGTCAAAAATGGGATTTTGAAATTTATCGGACACGATGACCGAAAGCTTCTCAGGCAACGCAGTATTAACGTTTCCGATTTGAGCATTGCCTTCGAATTCATCAACCCGATATGCCGCGAGAGCAGTAAATCTGACCTGGCTGCTCGTCTTCAAGTCCAGGTTATCGGTTACATCGCGCGCGGTGATGGTTTTGATCTCCGCCTTTGTGGATTTCAGACGTCCCTGAACGATACCATCGCTATTGCTTTGATTTTGAGGTTGTTCAAGCGTATTCGATTGACCGGTTGCTGTTAGTGTGACGAACTTATTTTTAATCGGATTGCTGAATGAATCCTTCAACGTCACCGTAATGATTGCTGCCGTTTCACCATCAGCTGGAATTTGGGCGGGTTCACAGACAATGGTCGATTGGGTCGCTGAGACAGGACCTGCGACGCTTGAAGCGGAAAAAGTAACCGGAGCGCCGTTCAGCGTGTCCGGACCATTCGTGGAAACCGCCTGCACAACATTGGGTATACCGGCTTTGGAACCCAGTGTGAGAATGGTTGATGCATATCCCTGGGCATTCGTGTTGACAGCGAGCGTCGACTCACCGGTTCCATCCAGGCTGCCGCCGCCACCTTTAACAATAAATGTGACCGGGTGCTCATCAACACCATTTCCACCACTATCCGTAACGCGTACGATGAATGGATTGGTTAATGGTGTGCCTGCGACACCGTTTTGGCTACTGCCGTTTTCTAAATGCAGGTTCGCGGCAGCACTTGATTTTGCCGAAGCTTTCAAAGTATCCGGCGAGCCAACAAGATGTTGTGCACCCTGTTTTGCAGTTGCCTGAATCACATTGTTCGTGTCCCCGGCAGCGGGACCGAGTGTTAGCAACACTGAAGCGATGCCAATCTCATTAGTATTGACCGTTCGCGTGGCACCACCATTTGCGGTGAAGAAGCCACCTCCTGCCAGCACCTTGAATTCAACCGGGTGTCCGACAATGCGATTGCCAGCGATGTCAGTAATTTTAACCTGAAATGGATCCGCCAACGGATTGCCCACAACCCCTGTCAGGTAGTTGGCGATTGGCTCCATTTTATGTGCCGCGCCGACTGTGGCGGAAGCATAAAACAGGTAAGGTGATCCTTCAAGGGAACTTCCATTATATGAAGCGCTGGCTTGTGCTGTGTTATTGCTGTCACCGGGAGTGATTCCCAGTGTGTAAATTGCTTCGACAATTCCGCCTTCGCCGGTTAATAATTCAGTTTGTCGCTGACCGTTAATATAACCGCCGCCATTGATCACCTCGAAGCGCACCTTTTGCCCGGCTATTCCGATGCCCCGCTGATCAATGATTTTCATTCGCAAGGATTCCGGGAGCGGGCTGCCGGCACCGCCTGTTTGATCGTTGCCGGATAAATATTTGAGCTGTTTGAGTCCTACAGCGGATGCGGTAAATGTGATCGGATTGCCTGCAAGAGGCACACCGAATTTATATGCGTTCGCCTCGGCTTTGAAATCACCGCCAAGAGTCAGTCCAAGGGTCATCGTGACTTCGGCAATTCCGTCAAAATTGGTTTGAACGGTGGTATCAATTGCTCCGTTGAATGTTGCGTCCCCCTGGGTGATTTCGAAATGCACTTCATCGTATTCGGGAACGGGATTACCGAAATTATCCTTGATCATCACCTTAAACGATTTTGGCAGCGGATATCCGGCAGATCCTTGTTGCTGACTTCCATCAACGTACGTAATAGACTGAACCTGTCCTGAAACAAATTCGAATTCGTACGGCGATCCGCTCAACGCGGTTCCTTCATAGGCGGCGCGCGCTTCAACGCGGTTGGTTTCACCGGCAGTTGGTCCAAGGCGATAAAAAACGTAGGTTGTTCCATCCGATTCGGTAAATACTGTCTTCGAATTTTCGCCGTCAAAATTACCATCTCCGGCTTTCATTGTGAAAACAATTTCGTGTCCGCTAATCGGATTGCCATACTGATCCTCAACTTTCATCACCAGCGGAAACTGCAGCGGGCTGCCTGCCGCGCCTTGTTGGTCATCGCCTGAAACATATTTCAGAGCCGTGGGATGATCTGCAATCCCATGAGCGGAGAAAATTATGGGTGAATTTATCAGGAAACCACCGGCGCCACTCGCAGCCGCCTGGACTTTTACCGTGTCCAGCAACTCGTCAAGCACGTACCAGGCTTCAGCCACTCCCTCAGCATTGGTTCGTACCTCAATACGCCGCTCCGTTTCTTGCCAGAATGTTCCATTGCCTTCCAAAATTTCAAATTCAACAGGATGGTTTTTCACAGGTTCATTCGACTCGTTGAGAATCTTAACCGCGAACGGCTGAGGCAATTTTTGCCCCACGGTGCTGATTTGGTTATTGCCCGCTTCTTCCTCCATTTTGGAAGCGACGCCACTGGTTGCACTGACAGCAAATGTGACTTCTGCATCCGGAACACTATCGGAGGTGGCGATGACCTGGTTCAAAACCACGTCGGTACCAAGCGTGTAAAATACCGAAGCGACGCCATCTTCATCCGTGAGCAAGGGTTGCTGTGCTGAAAAACTACCATTCCCAATCGTGGCGATGAATTGAACCGGCAAATTGGAAATGCGGTTGCCGAAACTATCTGCGATAGCTACTACCAGCGGATCTTCGAGTTGTTCGCCGCCAACGCCTTCCTGACCACTTCCCGATACATATAGCAGCGACTCAGGGGCGGTTGGTATTCCGATAGCTGTGAAATCAATGGGGGGAGCACTCAAATTGGGCGCAGTTGCGGTGATGATGTTCGTGCCGGCTTCAGTACCCAGCGTGAATAAAGCGGTTGAAATGCCGGCGTCATCGGTCACGTATTCTTCGTACTCCTCTTTTCCGACTGGTACAAAAGCAGGATCCTTTGTAAAAATGATATGATCGATACACGTTCCCCACCAGCGTTCGAGGATGGTGAATGTATGTAAACCAGCATCGAGTGCGAAGACAACGGGATCAATTTGTGGATAAGATTCATTGCCACTGCCACGATGTGACACCAAATCCCACACCCAGCTTGTTGAATATTTCGTATCCCAAAGGTATTCCTGCCCGTTGTCCATGACAAAGAAAAATGATTTGGCATTTGTATGGATTGATTTAACGCGACCCCAGACGCGGTAATTTCCGGCTTCTTCAATATAAATTGAATAAACGGCGCGTCCGTCCCGGGGATCGCCTCCGGGCGTACAGATGTATTGACCGCCGGAAGCATTTGGATCGTCTTTAAAAATTTGCATCGGGGAAGTTAAAATAGCGCGTTCAGCCTGAATTCGAATATTATTATCCGGACTTGCTCCCAAGTCCAGAGCGCCCGAACCTTCGGTGATTTCAAACGCGATTGGAACACCTGCGATGGGATTCGAGTTGTCATCTGTCACCCGCACAACGAATGAATCGGGCAATTGCCGACCGACGATATCGGTTTGAGGGCTGCCTGAAACATATTCCAGGCGACTGGGCGCACCAACCTGATTGGCGATACCAAACGCTTCCACATTATTGCTCATGACACCGTGAAGCATCACGCCGGCGTATAAATTTTCGCTATTACCTTTGGTTTTAGCCGGATCGGTGATGCGTGTTAAGAATGTGCCATTGACATAGTAATCAAAATGATGTCCGTCATCATTGCTCGACATGGCGACTTTGAATGTATCATTTGCCTGCGGAAACGTGCCACTCCAGGTTTTGCTCTGAATCGGAGTGGCTGGCGTGCCTGAAGTGATTGTAAATAATGAAATCGCATTATCGTTCGGACGGATCCAAGCCAGGTAACCGTCAGCATCTGCAGCGGGCGAATCGAGCATCAATGCCAGCCCGCCGCGACCAATACCGGTGGCTGTCGCGGTTTCGCTCCATTTTATCCACGCCTCTACCGGATTTTGCTTTGCGGTGTAAACAGCCATATAATCCCAATCGGCTGACGCCGAGGTATTCACCAATTCGCCGTTTTGAATTGCAAATTCAGGATCTGCTACCCAATTTGATCCCAGCAACTGGCGGTCGAAGTTATCGATTGTTAATCGAGCAGAAATCGTTGTACCGGCTACCGAATTTGAAATATCGGATTCATTCGGCACCTCATCGAAAGTTTTGACAGCGAAATAATAGGTTGTATTTGCTTTCAAACCGGCTACCACAAATGTTTGAGTTGAGCCGGGAGTGCCGGGCGTCGGAATATCAGATGCCATAGTTGCATCCTCAAAATTCGATCCAGTGATCAGGCTTTTAGAGTAGCGAATGTCATAACTTGAAGCGCGTCCAAGGTTGCCATCGTCTCCCGGGGCGGTCCACTGAAGGATAATACTTCCGGTCGTCTGACCTCCAATCGAAAGGTCGTTGATAGCCGATGGCGGAGTTGTATCCCCTTCCTGATACAGATTGAAATCGTCAACATTGTTATTATAGCCGCCGCGCAGCATCACACCCGCATAACGCACGGAACTATTGCCCTGGCGCTTCTGAGGGTCGATGACTTCGCCGGCATAGTTATCATTTAAATAGCATCTGAAATAATGCCCTCCGGCATCGGATGACATGACAACCTTGAATTCATCGCCTGAAGCCGGTGCACCGGCACTTCCCGGCAGCAATTGAATTTCAAAATACGGCAGCCCATCCTCAATTGTCCAGAGATTCAGCCTGCCATCAGAAAGCAGCAGAACCAGATATCCATAAGCGTTGCTTGCGGTGCGATCAAGTCGGAGCGCCAGTCCTGCCTGGTTGATACCTTCGGCATTCGCGCCAACGCCCCATTTGATCGAAGCCTGGGTTGGATTTACCTGAGCGGTATAAATTGCAAGATAATTCCAGCCATTATCAACAGCCGTATTGGATAATTCGTTGTTGATGATCTGAAATTCCGGATTCGCCGCCCACGCCGGTCCCAGTTCGGTTCGGTTGAAATTATCGGTGACGCTCGATCCGCTGGCATTTATGGCATTCATCAATGCATTGAAATAAATTTGAGCCATGACATTATAACCGCTGTCATTTGGATGTGTATCATCACCGTTGCTCATCAGAACCGTCTGCCAATTCGGCGTCGCCTTAAAAACGTTATTATGTCCGGCGAAATAAACCAGGTATCCTGAGTTTTGCTTCGCATAAAAAACATCAAGGATGAGCTTGTTTAATTCGGTTGTCAAGCTGTCTTTGTCATCTTTCCTGGGAATGATGCTCGAGACAATGATTTTTGCCGAATGATCATGGTTGTAGATTCTGTCGATAATGCCTGAAATGCTGCCGGCAATCGTATTCAGGTCGGTACCGGCTTCGATGTCATTGGTACCGATATGCAGCAGTACAAATTCAGGCGTATACGTTGTCAGCCATCCCGCGACATTGTTGTAGATATATGCTGCTGTTTCTCCGCCGTGTCCCTCATGATCGGCATCGAAGCCAGAGCCATCGGACAGGCTGCCGACAAAATCAAAACTCACACCTTCAGTCGTCAACATATCAGCCAGATCATCGCGGTACCCCCCGGGCACACTCGACCCGTCAACACCTGCGGTGATCGAATTTCCCAGCGGCATTATTTTATATTGACCGTAAACACTGGATCCCATTGAAATTAAAAATAGTCCCACAAACCCCAAGAGAAATAGCGGAAGTTTGACCTGGATGTTTTTGAGCATGCTATATTCTCCTTCTGACGTTAGCTTAATACTCATGTCGTACAAGATTAGTTTGAGCCTGTTCGAAAATCCCGCTCGTGATGCGACCCATCGCCTAGTATTTTCATCAATTTATGTGAATATCCGATCTTCATCATTCTTTGATTGAATCTAAGCGATTGAGCGGCATCCGAGAGAGTTTTCAAACATACTCTGGTGAAAACCTGATTTATGCGTTTAATGGTTCATTCGATTTTTTTCATGAACAGCCAAATATACGGAATAATTCAATTCCGAACTTTGATAATGCTCACATTAGGGAATCGGCAAAATTCATACCATGAAAAAATTTAAGGCTTTTTTGGGGGCGCTTTGCCCATCCTGAATTTTCTATCATGTGCTTGCCTTTATCCAGCAGCTTTTAATTTTATTATCGTCAAATTTTCCGTTAAGTTTATGTATTTTTTAAAATTTATTACATACGTTCCTGTATTTCCAAATTCGGCTTTTTTAAAATTCACTTCATTTTGATTTGTTCGATAGTGTAGATACTCAATCGATTGAATAATTTATTAATTACATTAGGATTAGATAGATCACCATTCAGTAATTGAAAATTTCCTGATTTCGAAAATGTAGTATTTAAATCTGAAATAAATCAAACCGTTGAGTCGCAATAGAATCCGGTTCGCCATTTTTCGCTGATAAAATGGTGGCTTCAAATTTCAAACTATCATTGCGATCGAACGACTCAAATTGAAACATTTTCTAATGAATTCCTGAGTCGATTTACATGTTCATGACTGATTATTCGCTGGTTCAAGTGGCGGAAATCAAACGTGTTATACACAAATCTGAGCTTTTGCAGCATTTTGTAATCCCTCAGTGACTGGTTCCCAAAATCCTGTTTGGGAATCCAGGGGGCATTGTTAACCATGCAAAGAACCACTATCTGAGGCATTACAGCATTTTTCGATTTTCACTTGACATTTCAAACCAAATAGCCTATATTCGCATGGAAGCATAGATGAAGATTTTTCAACGCACATAACATTGAGTAATCTTGAGAAGGGAATCGCGAAAATGGAAATCCAATATATTTTAGCGGTTTTATATTTTTCAATTCTGACGATCCTTTTCAGTACATCGGTGCAATCCGGCGATGACATTCTGAATATTGGCTCGAAACGTGAGCTATTCGTCGACAAGTATCTGATTGAACGCCTGGAAAATGTTCGTTTAGAACGATGTGTTCCTCATGACGAAGGCATTGCAATCGCTTTTGATAAGCCCTGGGAAGGTGCATTTTGTGGGTACTGCACGGTAATCAAAGACGGCGATATCTATCGTGCCTACTATCGAGGCTTGCCCGATGTGGAGGCGGGTAAAGAGAAAAAGCGATACCAACAGGTTACCTGCTATGCTGAATCCAAAAATGGAATGCACTGGACAAAACCAAAATTCGGGCTGTTCGAAATACTCGGTACGCGCCAGAACAATGTTGTCCTGGCAGATGCAGAACCAGCGACCCACAATTTCAGCCCTTTTCTGGATACCCGCCCTGGTGTCTCGGATGATCAGCGATTTAAGGGTCTGGGCGGATCTTCCAAAAGCGGATTGCTGGCATTCATTTCACCTGACGGCATCCATTGGAAACCATTGAGCAAAGAGCCGGTGTTTGAAAAAGGTATATTCGATTCTCAAAATGTCGCTTTCTGGTCGGAGCATGAGCATTGCTACTTGTGTTATTTTCGCACCTGGACCGGCAAAGGCTATCGTGGATTTCGGACTGTCAGCCGCACAACATCGAAGGACTTCATCAACTGGACTGATCCGCAGCCGATGACTTTCGGTGACACCCCGCTGGAGCATTTATATACCAATCAAACGCATCCGTACTTCCGTGCCCCGCAGATTTATGTTGCCATTGCCGCCCGTTTTATGCCGAATCGACAGGTGCTTACGGACGCACAGGCAACTGCCTTCGATGTCGATCCCGGCTATTTCAAAGATTGCTCCGATGCCGTTTTAATAACCTCGCGCGGCGGAAACCAATATAAGCGAACATTCATGGAAGGCTTCATCCGCCCCGGCATCGGATTGGAGAATTGGGTGTCGCGCACGAATTATCCAGCGCTCAATGTCGTTCAAACAGGTCCCGCTGAAATGTCAGTCTATGTTAACCAAAATTATGCGCAACCCACCGCACACCTGCGCAGGTATTCATTGCGAC
The DNA here is from genome assembly GCA_016927835.1 of Candidatus Zhuqueibacterota bacterium. GTDB lineage: Bacteria > Zhuqueibacterota > Zhuqueibacteria > Thermofontimicrobiales > Sulfurfontimicrobiaceae > Sulfurfontimicrobium. The sequence goes on from JAFGMA010000194.1 coordinate 16,074, forward strand.
TCGATGGCTTTGCGTCGCTTTCCGCACCATACAGCGGCGGCGAAATGCTGACAAAACCATTCATATTCGAAGGTAGCCGGCTATATTTGAATTTCGCAACTTCGGCTGCCGGAGAAATTCAGGTTGAAGTTCAGGATGCCGATGGCAAACCGGTGCCGGGCTTCGCGCTGGATGATGCGCAGCCGGTAATTGGGAATGAGATTGAGCGGGCGGTCGCATGGAAACATGGTGAGGCGGTTGATCACCTTTCCGGGAAGGCTGTTCGCTTGCGTTTCGTGATGAAAGATGCCCAATTGTATGCGTTACGATTCGGCAAATGAGAAATCCGGTGACTGCAAAGCACATCTGGGTATGCGCGTTGATTTATAAAGCTTAATTTGATGATATTATTTTATTACATACTTTGAAGTGCCAAGACTAATAGGAAGATAGCGGGAGCAGGAGGGTGGGAGTAGAATCAAATCCCTGTTTACGCTCGCTCTTCGCGACTCAGAAAAGGAGCCCGATACATGAAATGGCTAAAAAAATTATTCATCAGTTTGCTGGCATTACTCGTGTTGGCGTTCGCAGCCTTATACTTTTTCAGCAGAGGCGCCCGGGGCATCGGTGTGAATGAGGTGATTGTGCAAATAAACAGACCGGCATCGCAGGTTTATCCCTGGCTGGTTGAATCTGTCAAATTGAAGCAATGGATCGGCGGTTTCACCGAATCCGTCGCTCTCACCGAAGGGGGATTAAGAATTGGGGCGAAGTCCGGAGAAATTTACGTCACCGGCAATGATACCACCGATATGGTGAGCGAGGTCATCAATTTCCGCAAAAATGAATTTTTATTCCTGCTCATCACTTCAGCCGCATTCGATGTCGACGCCAGGTATATGTTGAGCGAAAGTGCCGGCACAACCAAATTGCACTATTTCGCCACAACGCAATACAAGCCGTTTGCTGCCAGATTATTTGAGCCACTCGCAACGCCGGCAGCGCAAAAAAAGATCGAGCACGACTTGAATTCATTGAAGGCGCTTGTTGAAGCGGAGACGGTTGAAAGCAATAGTATGCAGCAAATTTTTTGAATCTATCGGAGCGGATTTTGGATCGCAGAAATTTTTTGAGAATTGCATTGGGTTCTTCCGGTGCGATGATGGTCGGGATGCAGTTACATTGCCAGCGCAATTTTGTGCATCCGAGAATATTTCCCAAAGGATCAACGCCAATTAAATTTTATGTGCTCAGGCGCAGGTGCGCACCTTCCTGGCATGAAAAAAATTTTCTCACCTGCCTGCAAGGGCTGCTCAATCGAAATCAGACGCGAATTTATTGTGTACACTCGAAATCGGATAAATTTTGGCTGGATTATTATCAGGAATTACTCGGAATTGAATCGGTTGAACTTGCAGATTACACGGAATTGCTTCGATCTTATGGCTCTGGACTTTCGGGTTACATCCGCTATGATCCTGAAAAGCCGCATGAATTGAATATCGCCACGACGATGGGCGCGCTGCAAAATGCCGTGCCCTTGAGTGCGCCTCTTGAAAGCCGCATCCGTGAATCGGGCTTGAAAAAAATTGATGATATTTCCGGGCGCTGGAAGAACTTATACGATGCGTACGAATGGGCATTGAAAAATCTGCAGCCGCTGTGTAACCAGCAAATCATGGCGCAGCTTTGTGTGCATCATCCCTATTGGACCAGCAGCACGTTTACGAACCGTGATTACGCGATTGCCCATAAGATGTTCGCCTGTGATATTTCATCTTCGGAAAGAGACAAGCGCGATTATCGCCTGCTGCGCAAAATTTATCAAGCTTTTCCCCAGGGCGCAACCATTTTGGGCTGGCATTGTGTCCGCGACAAAGAACACGAAGCCATTGCATTGGCGTCGGAATTCGGGCATCATGGCGTATGCTGCCTCAATACGCCCAATCTCACAGTACATTCAAGTATCCCGCTTGCAGCAAACGAATCATTCCGCCAGCGACGCATTGAAAGCAGTAAATTTAAAATAGAAAATAAAATTTATGTCGCACTCATGGCTACTGATGGCGATGCTGCCTGGTTCATGCTGAATTTATGCTGCAGAGATTGGAAGAATCCGCTGCATGGAGAGTTGAGATATAATTGGGGTTTTCTGCCCATGGCGTTTGAGCTTATGCCGGGAGTGGTGCGCTATTACATGAGAAATATGCTGCCGCAGGATTATTTTGTTGCCGGACCATCCGGTGCAGCCTATGCATACCCTCATCTGCATCCTGATCCGACGAAATTCCTTCGATTGAGCCAATTTTACATGGAAAAATGCGGACTGACAACAGTGCATATCACGAATTGGAATGATCGCGATTGGTGGCAGGAGGTTGATCTGCCTAAATTCCCGGCTCTATTGAATGCGTATATGCCTGAATGTGTCGGTTATGTGCGCGGGATGGGAGAATCAGCGTTTGAGGCGCATTACCTCAACGGGGATAAACCTTATCTTTTTTGCGGCGAAGGCATTCATTCGGACAGCGATGTTTTTATGACGCTGAAAAATTTCGTTGATGCGTGTCCCAACAGACCGCTTTTCATCTATTGCCTGGTGAACCATAGCGTTACGATGGACAGAATTCAACGGGCGCTGGAAAAATTCCCTCCGGGAAAGATCGAGCTGCTGCATCTGGATGAATTGCTCTCGATGGTGCAGCAGGCATACGCGGAGGGGCGCATCACCGAGGAGCTCTACCCTGAAAAAGAATCACTTCGCGCGCTTTTGAGTGAAGAAGCCAAATCTGCCTGGCGCCTGGTATATGAAGAAATACAGCGCTTTGAGGAGAGTCTCCGATTGGATGAAGCTGCCTACCGGGATTCTATCCGGGACGAACCGATTGGACTGGAGCAGATTGAGCCGGCAGATTTTGTCGCGTTCGCGGCGATCTGGCATGGTATGGCGCTTGCGAAATGCGCCCTAGAATCGAAGGGCATTTATGTGAATCACAAGCCCACTGCCACGCGTCGCTTTGCTGAAGAATTCGGATACCTGGAAGATGCGAAAATCATCGATGAATTACAGACGCTTTGGGATAACTGGCATGCAAGCCGGATCGATTTTTCGGAAGCGGTCACTCTAGGCGACAGGTTGGTTCGGTTGACGGCATTAATACATCAAGCCTGCTTTTCTGAAGTTTCAGCCTGATTTTGTGAGACAGGGCAAAAGTTTTCACCCTTTTCATTTTGTTGCTCGCACTTTCTATTTGATGCGAATGCGCACTGGCATCGAGGAATTTGTATAATGAACGGTCATAAAGTGTGCATTTCAATACGCTGTTTCGTGGAGCCATGCGGTGCGCGCCGATACTTTGGAGTGAAAGCCCTTTATGGATTTCACGACTCCCATCGCATAAAGGCGATGCACTCCAAAATGTCCAAATTATCCCGTTCGAAATTTAATTCAGCAACTTTTGCAATAAAAGAACCATTTAGTGTCTGTCCGAGAACTACCTTTGAGCTGTCATTGCGAGGAGCGTTTTTTGCGACGAAGCAATCTCAGCCGTTTTATTAGGG
>JAFGMA010000195.1 GCA_016927835.1 Candidatus Zhuqueibacterota bacterium
AAATAGTTATGAAAAGCAAAAAATCAACTATAGTAACTGAAAATTATAACCAATTGAATTTATTTAACTTTTAACCGGACACTAGTGCATTTCAATATTATATTCGGAGTTCAGCTTACCAGCTCAAACCGCTATTGTTTCGCAAGCAGATTCTATTCGCTGAAATCTGAACTCCGAATTTCATTCTCCGCCCAATCGACTTCGAAATGATTCAGGATTTCAAAATCTGATCTCTCAATTCTCAGCAACTTTTTATTCAGCCATCATCTTTCTGATCTCATCGATTGTGAGCGGCGCACAGCCTTCCACGCGATTATTGAATAGCAGAAACAGGTGCACCTTATTGCTCACCGCGATATCAATCAACCGCATCACATCTTCGCGCATATCATAGGCGGGCTGCTTCAATTCATTGAATGGCTCGAATGTCGTTGCCGATTCCTGGTAGCCCATGCCGATTGGGGTGAGAAGCCGGGCAACGCAAAAGTCGGATGTTATCGAATCGTATTTCAACTGCTCCGAAATTCGCGGCATGTACGACCAGTGATTGAAAACATGCGCCGCGCCATGTTTCTTCAGCACATTGAAATAATCGGAATTGAGAAAATTTTTATTGCGAATCTCAACGCTATACGGAAATTCGGAGGGCAGCTTTGAAAAAAATCGATCCAGATCAGCAACAAATTCAGCAACGGATCGATCACTCTGCTTGATATACTGGAATTCAAAAATGAACGGACCGGTATGTTCTTTAAAAGCCTTACGGTGCGGATTTATAATTTTATCGATAAATAGCTCCGAATTCAAAAAATTCGCATTAAGCTCAGCTTTGTATTCGCCGTATCGGCGATGATTCGGAAAACGGTAAATCGTCAATTGCTCCCATACTTTGCAGCAGGCTTTAAAGGCTTCCGGCAATTGTTTCGCATACTGTGCGAGGAGCGCTTCACCGGGCGGTTGATAAAAAAACAAATCCATTCCGACCGTTGAAAATCGTCCATCGGCAGCATATTCCTCCAGACACTCGGACTTGAATTTATTCGTCGGATAATCCTTAAAATAAACAATGCCTTTCCAGCCTTCGAACGCCCATGACGACGTTCCGAAATGAATCAGTGTTGCAGCATCTGAAGTCATCGTTTTCTATCCTCAGCTTATGAGTTCCTGCTTTCAAAATTTTCAGAAGGGGAAATTTAATTATAAAACTCAGTTTTGATGATCGCGAACCTTTGGTGCTTCTTGCAGACATGACGAATCAAATTAAAATCAGTCGGCATGTCCGAATGCTGTTTTCGAATGGCAATATTACTCGCTGGTAAGACTTTGTTTTCTTCGGATAGAGAAATAAAAAGCAGAGCCCTTGCCCGGTTCCGATTCGACCCATGCTTTGCCACCATGATTTTCCGAGATGCGCTTTACAATTGCCAGCCCGACACCGGTGCTCTGCGAGTATTTTGGATTTTGTTCCACCGTCTGGAAAATGCGAAAAATCTTGTCCTGGTGTTTTTGTTCGATCCCGATGCCGTTATCGATCACGCAAAATTGGTGATACTCGGGCAGTTCGGCGTACCCGATCTCGATTCTTGGTTTGGAATTATCGCCCGTAAATTTTATTGCATTGGTCAACAGGTTTATGATCAATTGTATAATGCGTTGGCGGTCACATTGGATTTGGGGGAATTTTTTCGCTTGAATAATTAATTCGATCTTCTTTTCATCCAACAAGTACTGCACCTCTCGCACCGCCATCATAATTATCTCGATCGAATTCTCGTTTCTGAATTCGCATTTTATTTCCCCAAGCCTCGAAAACTCCAGCAGATCTTTGATCAAGCTCTCCATGCGCTGGGCTCCCTGCTGGATGAATTCGAGATAATTCCGACCCTGGTCATCTAAAACCGATGCATAGTCCCTGCCGAGAATCTTTGCGAAGCCATTCACAGCAATCAAAGGCGTTTTCAAATCGTGAGAAATTGTATACAGCAACCGCTCGAGTTCTCTTTGTTTATGGATTACCTGGTTTTCCGCCAGCTTACGCTGGGAAATATCTTCGATGATCGCAATCAATCCTGTAATATTCCCCAATTCATCTACCCTCGGTACGACCCGGAACCAGACATAACTCATTTTGCCCCAATGCGATGTATATTCGGTTTCGAATTCGATTGGCTCGCCGTCGCTGAGAACCTTTCTAAATACCTTATCGAAACCCGCCTGGCGCAATTCGGGCAAGGTAAACAGGTTTAGTTTTTTGGTTGCTTCCTCACCGGGGCTGCCAAGTAGCTGTATTAAAGCAGGATTTGCGCTTGTAATAGCCCCGTTGAGATCGGCGGTTAAAATACCAATGGGTGCATTCCGAACGATGCTTTCATTGAAATCTTTCAAATCAACAATCTGGCGCTCGGTATTCTTGCGTTTTGTAATGTCCCGAAAGATGCCTTCAAATCCGATTATTTTGCCTGATTTATTAATCCTGGAATTCACCGTTGCTTCTATCCAGATTTTCGTCCCATCCTTTTTGCTGGCGTGGAAGACAAAATTCCGGACATACCCTTGTTCACGCACAAAACTGATCATCAATTCCCGATCCCCTCTATCCAGGAATAAATCCAGCGTGCGTATTTTGCCATTAATTAATTCTTCAGGATCGTCATAGCCCAATATTTCAGCGCCGGTTCGGTTAATAGCAGTAAAATTAGCATGTAAATCAGACTGATACAATCCTTCCTGAATCGAATCGAATTGGCTGCGAAAGTGATTTTGATACTCTTTTTGCTTTGTTTCGCGAATTTTAAAATTCGGCAAATTAACATGTGTTGCCAAAATATATTCGATATCACCAGTGGCATCTTTCACAGGAGTCAATACCAGATCGAACTGAATCCGCGGCGATTCGGTAACCTCAAAAACGTTTGCCGGGTGATACAAGATATTGGGCAAATGAATCGAGCGCCCCCTGAGCGCTTTTAGAATCTCGCTGGTAAGCTGCAACCGATTGTATTCCGAATCATTTAAAATATTATAATCATCATTCGGGCTGGAGCCAAAGAGGTTTCGAAATGCCTGATTTTCGAGAAGATGATTGCCATGACAATCAATGACCTGTAAACTCACGGGATTCGACTCGATCACCGAAAATACCAGATTCTGGAGGCTGTCCTCGCTGGCTTCGGATGACTTGAGCAGCTTCTGTTTTTGGGGAACTTTGGATTTCATGGCAAAAATATTCATGAAAGTAATTACATTGCCAGTCTGCTGCCAACAGCGCAAAGCAACGCTCATTTAAATATTGCGGCTGTAAATGATACTAATTTTTTTCTTTAATGTCAAGAAAATTTAAGGAATAGCAATGATCATTCAAGCCACATTCTCACTTTCTGCACCAAATTGATGGGAGCCGCCTCTACCTTCGACTGCTGCCAGAAAATCAGGATTAATTCATTGTACCGGATGCCGCTTTAGGCGTTGATAAATCTAAATTTCCCGGTTCAAAATTCACAAGGGAGTTGCGCGAAATATTGATCGCAATCTAATGCTACTTCCTTGAAATGCAAACACCGCAACACAGCACATACAGCTTCAAAGCCGCTATCAAACAATCCCGGAAATATGGTGATATACTCGTAAATATGATTTTGCGTTTCCCCAGAGAAAGTACTTGCTTCTTTGAGAAAAAGGTTATATTTTAGCACAAAGCAATAATCACATCACCAACTCATATTTTGAATTTATGCTGACAAAATCATTCAAACTGGGGAGATTGTTCGGAATCGATATCCGAATCGACTATTCCTGGTTCATCATTCTGATTCTCATCACATCGACACTGGCGCTTAACAAATTTGCACTTCAATTTCCTCAGTTGCCGTTTGTTTTCCATTGGATATTGGGCTTATTCACCGCGGTGCTTTTCTTTGGCTCAGTTCTCACCCACGAACTGGCACACGGATTATATGCGAAATATAAGGGCGTTTCGGTCACCAATATCACGCTATTCATCTTCGGAGGTGCTGCCCAGATTGCCAATGAACCCAAACAGCCAGAAGATGAATTTGTCATGTCACTCCTGGGTCCGGCAACAAGCATCGGACTTGCATTCGTCATGGCGGTGATTTGGAAATTGAGTGAAACGCTTGCGTTGTCGATACCGGCTTCGATTGCGTTCTACCTGGCTGCAATCAATTTGCTGCTGGCATTTTTCAATCTTATCCCCGGATTCCCGCTGGATGGCGGAAGAATTTTGCGCTCGATTATCTGGGGTATTTCCAGGAATTTGAGGCTCGCTACTCAAATCGCCAGTATCAGTGGACGGATTTTCGCTTTCTTTTTCATCATTCTCGGGGTGACTGTCATCTTCAATGCCGGCGCTTTTCTTGAAGGCGTTTGGTTGATCATCATCGGTTGGTTTCTGCTCAACGCTGCCACTCGAAGCTATCAGCAGCACAAACTACATGAACTTGTGCAGCACTACTCGCTTAACGATATTATAACGACTGCGTTTTACAAGGTACCACCTTCGATGACAATCAACCAGCTTTTGCAAGGTCCAATCATTGCCACAGGGCAGCAAGTATTTCCGATCTATGATGGACAAAGCCTGGTTGGCATAGCGGATATCGAACAAATAAAACATATCCCGAAACCTCAATGGGAATTCACTGCGCTGGCTTCCCTGATGCGTCCGCTCGAGCAATCAATCAAAGCGAATTTGCAGGACCCAATATTGACCGTGCTTCAGCTTTTCTCTCAAACCAAAGTGAATCAGGTTCCGGTGGTTGATGACGGGAATTTAGTGGGTTTGGCATCCAAACAGCGAGTTATAAATCTGATTCAGACCAGAACGAATTTAAAATTCTAACTGAATGCGCCACACAAGCTCCTGTTTTCAGCAACAGCCTTTCATAAAGTCAGCATTTGCCACATTTTCAATTCTGCGTTCCGACATACAAATATTCAATCATCAACAGCAAGAATTGCTGTCCCCATATTTGAGCTTGCGCATCTTCATCGGTTGAAAGCAACTCTTCTGACACAAAAAAAAAGCTGATAATATTTTTATCAGCTTTTTTTTGCTCCGCAGGTAGGACTTGAACCTACAACCTAGTGGTTAACAGCCACCCGCTCTGCCGATTGAGCTACTGCGGAATATTCGGTTCCCGGTGCTTCGCCCGGTCATATATGAAATAGTATCCCCCGATAAACCATTTCTCCTCAAAAACAGCGCCAAAATATATGGAAAATATTTCAAAAAGTCAAGACTTTTTTCCCGCTGCAAACAGCCCAAATTGGCTTGCAGGTATTCAAAATAAAAGATTGAAAATTTTCCGACGTGGTATAACTCCAAGTCTACCGCAAGGCATCAACGAGTTTTTCGATCACTGAACCCATTTCATTGGCATTTCTCCGGGCTTGCACATAGATCATCTTCAACAAGCTGTACCCATCATCTTCATCATCGGTTAATGTGTCCACAAGTCTGCCATTCCCATCGAAAATTTTCAGAGAAGTATTCGGTTTTATTCTGCTGGCGCTGCTTTCCTGAGAGATCGAGATCGTAAACTCCAACAGGTTGGCGATGAATTCGCTTTCCCGGGCAGTGGTTTGCCAATGAATTTCATTCTGTCGGGATTTTTTCGCCAGAAGGGTTATGAGTTCTTTATATTTTTCTGATTGCATAATTCCTCACGGAATCAATTTGAATTTTATTTTTTCAAGAAATTCTTTTAGAACATCGGCTAATTCAAATAAATCTTTATTTATTTTTACAATGTTTAATTTATAGCGTTTATTTTCCAATTTGCGTTCAAGCTCTTCGCGGATGATCCGCACTTTGACAATATGCGGTTGCAGCGTTTGATGAATTTTCTCACCGTTATCCCTGACCAGGGCTTTGAGTTGGCTCAAGTTCTGGGTTAATTCGTTGGTCTTATGCGAGGCGTCCTCAAAACTCCCCCTACGAATACGATAGACGATTTGGTCAATTTTGGAAATACATTCTGTGATGGTAATTTGCAGAACATTTTTTTTAACAATCTCGAGCGATTTTTTAGTTGCTTCTGCAGCGCTGCGCGTCTTATATATCTGGTAAATCGCTATTGCTAGACTTATTAATGTAAGCACGGTTCCGATTATTGAAACCAATATCCCCAAATCGCCTGGCATCATTGGAAACATTTTTCTCCTAAATAATCAAAATCCGATTCGATGCAGGATGGATGCAATGAGCAAGTAAGATTAGTTTCAATTTAAAGAGAAGTAAATCCTGTCAAAACGATACCACTTTCTAAAGCGGTTTGTTCGCACTTGACCGCCTAGACTGAAAATCCCGGACACCCCATCGCTCCGGCAATGCTGCCGATATTCAGCAAAAACATAAATCTATATAACTTATTTATTTTTTTTAATATCTGGTAATCAGCATTAATATAACAAAATCTAGACAATTTGTCAATATTTATTTGTATCACAGCCGGCAAGAAACTGAGTGCTGGTTTTTTAACATGTTCGGAGGCGATCAGGGCACGACAATCTCTTTCAGCGAAATTTTTGGAAAAGCTGCCGGGCAACAAACATATCTGCGTCAATTCTTGTTTAAGAATTAATTATGAAATAATTAAAAAAAAGATTGACAAATTACATAAAATTCACTATAATGTTTAAACTTATAAAAATTACAGCGAATAAATAGA
>JAFGMA010000196.1 GCA_016927835.1 Candidatus Zhuqueibacterota bacterium
GACCGGTTCGGTTTAAAAATCGCTGCTCCCCCAGAACCCGAACGCTTGCTTTTTGGGCTAAATGCTTACTTTTCGGACGGACTCTAGCTAATCCCCTGCGCAACCAATGAATCAGTATTGTATTCTTAAAATAATGCTCCAGGTTATTCCAGGTCTCTGGACTAAATCCCGGAGTGTCATTTATTCTGCAAGGCATTTCATGGCGAGGAAAGCACGTGGGTATAAATCGCTAACGAGCGGATGACTGAATCCTAACGGACGCAACGAAATCCGTGGTAAACTGTCCGCTGTCTTTCTGCTTCCAACTCATTTTTTTTACGGTGTATACTAAGCAACTCGTCTAATTTTTGCTCCGTTTCATTGCGATATTTGATTTTAACTCCTGACTCTTGACTGGAATAATCGCCGCCCCGAAAAAAGTGCACCGTTCCTGAAGATAGAGATTCTACACACCATTCCGCAACATTTCCACTCATATCATGTAAGCCAAGCTCATTTGGGCTTTTTTGACCTACGGGATGTGTTTTGCCGGCAGAGTTGTCATCATACCATGCAACACGAGAGGCATCATTGCTGCCACTGTATGTGAACCCGTAGCTTGCATTGCCTCCTCTTGCTGCATACACCCATTCAGTTTCTGTGGGTAGACGCTTGCCAGCCCATGTAGCGTAAGCTTCTGCACCATCCCAGCTCACCTGTACCGGGTGATTCGAAAAACCAGAGGCAGGTCGATACCGACCCGGCTGTTCAAGAATAATGCAGTTGCTGTTATCAAGATCCACCATATTTTTATCATAATCGATATGTGTTCCTTTTTCATTCAAAAACTGGCAAAATTGGGCGTTGGTTACTTCATACTTGTCCATATAAAAACCAGATACATATACCGAATGCCCTGTAGCCTTGCCATCACTGCCCGTCATAGAGCTGCCCCCGCTGACAATAACCATTTCCGAATATTTAGGCTCTATTGCTTGCACTTCGTATTTTTCCGGTTTTTCAGCCTCCGGTCTTTCTGCAGGTTGCTCTGATTTGGTTACCGAATATTTGGTTTCCGAATTTGCAGGTTTTTTAGGCTTATCTTGCGGGATTGTTTCTGACCTGGTCACGTGTTGTGGTTTTGATTCCCTTTGAATCTCTTTATGAACTTCAGGCTTAATTTCTGCAGGCGTCACCGTTTTTTTTTCAGTATCACCAACATCCGATTTCGGCGTTTCAGTTGTCGTCGAATCGACTGACGTCACAGCCAGCGTATCCGAATCTGATTCATTTTCAACAGCCGCACTATCCACCGGAGCAGGCTGGATATCCTCAGCTGGTAACACCGGAAGCGAATGGGAATCAGTTTGCGTGGTTTCATAAATGTCTATCTCGGGACGCAATAACTTAAAAATAATCGCTACAAAAAGCAGTGCTGCCAATGCCGTTATCAGCATAGCTTTATCCGTTCGCTTCGCAGGAGTTTGGATCGGCTGGGCTTCGGCTAAATTCGAAACCGGTTCCGCTTCAGCAGGCTCTTCTTCGAGCCCCTTCACATCAGCTTGCGCCTCCGATTGCCCTGAAGCGAAAATCAATTTTATCAATTGCGAAACGACTGCTAGAAATATCAGCAAAAACACACAGAATGTGAATAATCCCAGGTATTCAAAACCATGAATTTTCAAAAAGTTAACCCGCGCCAGTCCGTACATCACGCCGCCGGCGAAAGCAAACGACAATATTATCATCGTGGCTCCCAGCAGGCATTGCGACCGAATTTCCTTATTTTCCTGCTTGTCCTTCCAGAGCGCCCAGACAAAGTAAATGACGAAAATCGATATCAAAAACAGGAGACTGATAAATCCGAAGTTGCGGATTGCAGGGGAGCCGATTTCATAAAAGTGATACGACGTTCTCAAATAGTTGACCACGTGAGGCGGCAATATCCGCAAAACAATGTCGGCGAATAATATGATCAGGATGAAGCTTATCAACGTACGTAATATTGATTTCCACAATTTTTTATTGGTCAACGCGTAAAAAAGTTGTGTTGCCAGGTTGATGCCGGTGCGAAACAGATAGACTGATATCAATGAAAACAAATACCAGATAACATTCGCAAAACTGATCACGAGCAATAAAATCATATTGAAAACAATTATGCACGCCTGAATAATCGGAGCAAGCACGGAGCGTGTGGTATCGGATAATTCCGGGAGCTTGAACTGATGGATCAATGGGATGTCGGGTTTTTCGGAGCGCAATGCATCCCCAAAAGCATTGATCAGAAAGCTAGCGATAATGACCAGACTTAACAGATTCTTTAACTCGAATCCCAGAATCAACTTGTCAATTTCGATGGCGGATGCGGTATATGAGAAATAAAGCGTACCGAGTGCGATGTAAGAATAGCAGATTATCCAGAGCAGTGATAAATACGTAAGTAATTTTTTTGAAGATTTATTTTCGGTTTGACTGGCATCGGTCATGGCTATCGCCAGAAGCAGGAGGAGAGATAACCAGAATAAAATATCAGATTTGAATAGTACAATGCTTACGAGTAGACCAGAAATTGAGAGTGCCAGGAGAAATCTACCCAGAAATGCGCTTAACTCTCTCGATCCTGTGAAAGCGAATAAAAAGCAAGAGATAAAAAGCACGTATATCAAAACGAGCCAATCCGCGTGAAGAAACTCGCTAAAAGTGGTTGGATTAATATTAGATTCAATTCGAAGATTAAGTGCATCTGTCGGACATAGCATGAATAACCAATCCGAGCAAATCAAAAAAACAACGATGAGAGCTGTCAGCGCTAAAAAACTGAAAACAACAATGGCATTCAATCCGGCAACAGGCGTCTTAAATGAGTTTGAGTTGTCGTTCATTATTCTCCCTTTAGCTTGAAATGTTTAAGCCTCTTCGTTTTTCTGTTTTCGTAATGATGCAATGGAAAAGAAAGGCAGGTTGCACGCTTCAATGATTCGAATCGCTCCAATTCGCTTGATGATTCCAGAAAAGACTGACGAACCGCTTGCAATTATAGTCCTGTGTTGTACAGACGTAGTGAAGCGGAATTTGTGTGCGTCGAACATCACTGGAAAATAGGCTTACTCCCGGAGTCAATTATTCCGCGAGGCGCATTTCATGGCAAGAGGGCACGTGAGCATAAATCTTTTGCGAGCGGAGTTAGGCGCTTGGTGCAGCATCAACGAAAAGGTTGCTTATTTCAATTGCCCCCTCACACCCCCCTCCGAATAACTCCCCCGCCAAGCAAAACATCACTCTCATAAAATACAGCGGACTGCCCCGGTGTCACGGCGTTTTTGGGGCTTTCGAAATCGAGTTGAATCCGGGTTGCGTCCAGAGGTGTCAGGACTGCCGGGAGTCCCGGATCGTTATAGCGGATTTTTGCCGTCACGTCAATCGGCTTTTGCGGAGCCGGAATCGATACCCAATTGACACCGTCCGCGATGAGTCCTTTGCTCTGAACCGCCAGTTTGCTCCCCACGTAAATCCGGTTCGTTTCCGGCTCGATTCGATTGATGTAAATCCGTTCACCCGTGGCAACCTGCAATCCCTTTCGCTGCCCGATGGTGTAAAACGGGTACCCCCTGTGATAACCGATAACCTCACCGGCTTCATTCAAAATTTCGCCACGGTCCAGTTTTGCTTCGATTCCCGGAAGCTGCTCTTTCAGAAAGCGTTCGTAATTATCATCGGGGATGAAGCAAATTTCCTGGCTTTCGGCTTTGTGTGCGGTTTTCAAGTCCAGTTCATCAGCGATACGCCGCACTTCGCGCTTCGTCAGTGCGCCCAAAGGAAACATCGTCTGCGCCAACTGTGCCTGGGATAGTCCCCACAGCGCATACGCCTGATCTTTGCTCCGGTCGATTGCGCGTAACAGCATCATTCGCCCGGTGGATGGGTGCTGTTGGAGCCGTACGTAGTGTCCGGTAGCGATTCGCTCTGCCCCGAGTTGCACTGCCTTCTGCAAAAGCGCGCCCCATTTGATTTCGCTGTTGCAAAGTACGCACGGATTCGGCGTGCGTCCGGCTAAGTATTCCTCCATGAAGTTGCTGATGATTCGTTCTTTGAATGGTGCTTTCAGATTGACGGTGTAATGTGGAATGCCCAGCTTGTGGCAAACGAACCGCGCATCTTCCATGGCGTCATTTGAGCAGCAAGCTGATTCATTTTCAACATTACCTCCAACGCTTTCGAAATCCCATACGTGCATCGTCAGTCCGATGACGGCATAGCCCTGCCGGACTAGTAGCGCCGCCGCAACGGAGCTATCCACGCCGCCACTCATTGCTACAGCGATTATGAGCTTGTTTTTGTTCGTCCTATGGGTTGCCATTTTCTGGGATTTTAAATTTATGGTAGCTATGAGGATTAATTGAACGGTGAAATGCTGCGCAATCGCTGAACGATCTCGGGGAGCACACTCAGGGCATAATCCACATCCTCCTGTGAATTTCCCCTGCCCAGGGAAAAGCGAATCGAGGATTGGGCTAATTCAGCCGGGATGCCCATTGCCCGCAGGACGTGCGATGGTTCCACGCCGCCGGAGGTACATGCCGATCCACTGGAAGCCGCGATGCCTTTCAGATCGAGGCTAAGCAGCAGGGCTTCGCCTTCAATCCCTTCAAACGCGACATTCAAATTTCCGGGCAATCGGTTTTCGAACGATCCATTCAGATGTACCCGCGGGATATTCTCTGTTATTTGTCGATAAAATGCGTTTCTGAGTGTGGCAAGGCGCTGGCTTTCTTGCCCCATTTCTTGCTGGCAAATCACGGCTGCCTTGCCGAATCCAACAATTGCCGGAATATTTTCTGTACCAGCTCGCCGATCTCGCTCGTGATGTCCGCCATGATTCAATTTTTCCAGCACAATCCCCTTGCGAACATAAAGTGCGCCAATGCCTTTAGGACCGTGAATTTTGTGAGCCGAAATTGAAAGCATATCGATGGACATTTCCCTGACGTTGATCGGCAATTTGCCGAATGACTGAACTGCATCGGTATGGAAAAGAATGCCTTTTTCCCTGGCAATTTTCCCGATCCCGGCAATCGGATTGATGCTCCCCACTTCGTTATTGGCGTGCATGATGCTTATCAAAAACGTATCTTCATCGATGTGCTGCGCGACAACCTCCGGCTGCACCGTGCCCGTTTTATCTACCGGCAAGTATGTGATGCGAAATCCCTGTGTTTGCAGAAATTCGCACGTTCGCAACACAGCATGGTGCTCCGCATTCGATGTGATAATATGGCGGCGCTTTTTCTCGCGATATGCAGTTCCTTTAAGGGCTAAATTATCGGATTCGGTGCCGCCGCTGGCGAAAATAATTTCCGCTGCGTTGGCGTGAAGCGTTCTGGCAATGTGTTCGCGGGCGGTTTCGAGCGCAATTTTCGCTTCGCGACCGAAGGTGTGAATGCTGGAGGCGTTCCCGAATTTATCCGAAAAATAGGGCATCATTTCTTCGATAACACGATGGTCTATCGCTGTTGTCGCACTATGATCGAAATAAACTTTCCTCAAACTGAACTCCATTGAATCTGGACTGCTGTCCAATATTGTATCAAAGGCTTACTTGATCCTAAACTGAGCGGTGTCAGGTTCAGCGTTCCCGGTTTAATGGTTGCAATCTATTGTTTGAAGTCTATCGGTAGATGAATCGCAGCCATAGAGTATTGTCCTCATTATTTCAATCGCCTGTATTCTCTCTTGAGGTGTTTTCGATAGCCAATATTGTTTTTCGTCCCCGCGATCATGCAAGCTACCGATTGAAAAAGCAGATTTGTCCATTTTATAACGATTCATTTCATTGAAAGCGCTGGATTTGAATTGCTAATATACAGGATTGAAATTATCTGATGCATGCCTCAGGGGATTCCTGGCGAATGCTTGATAATGATGAAGCATTAAAAAGTTGTGGAGAATGTGAACCGATTCAAAGAGCCGATTTCTCCCATGGATGAGAAAGCGTAGTCTATGCGGTATTTTCGCCATTGAAAACCGAGTCCCGCATTCACGCCGGCGAATTTATCGGCATTCATATCCAGCGTTTGATCGCGTCCAAGCGAGTTATATCCCAGGCGGAGAAACAGCTCTTTAGTGAGTGTAAATTCACCGCCAATATTCCATTGAAAGATATCATCTGTATATTTGTAAATTTGGGCGCAAAGCATCAGCGGAAGGTGTGCCAATTTTTTGCTAACACCCGCCCTGTAATTGAACGGTAACTCATCTTTTGTATTGACAAAGGCTTTCTTCGTTTGACCGTAATTGAAAACCGCGATGCCGATATCCAGGTCGTTAGTGAAAGGTACGTGGACGATGACGCCCGCATTTACTGCGAATGCATCGGAGGTGTATTGACTGATGGATGCTCGAATATACTTGACTGTAGCACCATACGACACAAGTTGCTGATACATCCTCGATGCACTCACCGCGACTTCGAACGAGTTTGCTCCGAACGAATTTCCCGTACCATCGGGTTGGTATTCGGTCGTCTCCTTGAATTCGCCATAATTGATATAATTGATCCCGAAACCGATAGTGCCCCATTTTTGCGGGAGTGCGCCCACCACTGTGCCCGAATGAAAATCGAGTAAATGCTTCAAATAGGTGAGGCTGCCACCCCGTATTGTCACTTTTGATAAGCCCGCGGGATTGTAAAAGGTGCACGTCGGATCGCCTGTAACGGCTACGAATGCGCCGCTCATGGCAGCAGGTCTGGCGCCCACTTCTGTCCTTAGAAATTCAAATCCGGTGGTTGCGGGTGAATTGTCTGCCCAAACCGGATTTGCTAAAATGGCGATTACCAGGATAAATACTGAAATTGTTGCATGAATTAATTTCATTTTTTCACTCACAAATTCATTAAAGTACCAGATCGAACTATGTCCATTAAATATACATCATAATAAAGATTTTTCTCCTGAAATGCAAGCAAAATTGCATTTGCTTAAATTATATACATGCACTTTGCACGTTAAGGCTGAAATTTGCTGCAATGGTGCTTGCCTCTTCAACTGCCGAAACGCTTGAATGCATGCTGATATGAAAATGTGTAATTTTGCAGGATTGTTATTTACACGCAAGATCGGGCAAAAAGCTCCGGAAAAATTTCTATTGACATCTTTGCTATTTTTCAGTATCATACCTTTTGTTGCACCTTGAATCAGACTTATTTTAAAATATACTCATTCTCATTAATCCACAGGAGGAGAAGATGGCAAGACCTGTAACTCTTTTCACTGGGCAATGGGCAGATTTGACCCTGGCAGATCTGGCGAAGAAAGCTAAAAAGTGGAACTACGATGGTTTGGAACTGGCATGTTGGGGTGACCACTTCGAGGTTTCCAAAGCCGCCAGGGACGCCGCATATTGCAGCGAGCGACAAGAATTGCTGGCAAAACATGGATTAAAGGTATGGGCGATCAGTAACCATCTCGCCGGACAACTCGTTTGCGATCCCAATGATTTTCGAACCGATGATTTCGCGCCCGAAAAGTATCGCGGCAAACCGGAGGAAAAACGCAAGTGGGCAATCGAAGAAATGATCCGCACCGGTGTGGCAGCTAAAAAACTCGGCGTGAAAATCGTCAATGGATTCACCGGATCATCCATCTGGCATTTGCTGTACTCGTTCCCACCTTTTGATTTCAAAGTGATCGATGAGGGATTCGAATTCTTCGCGGAAAAGTGGGCGCCCATACTCGATGAATATCAAAAACTGGATATCAAATTCGGGCTTGAAGTGCACCCCACTGAAATAGCATTTGATATTATGACGACGCGTCGGGCGTTGCAGGCAATAAATAATCATCCGGCTTTCGGATTCAATTTCGATCCCAGCCATTTGCAATGGCAGGGGGTTGAGCCTGTGCGGTTCATTCAGCAGTTCTCCGATCGCATTTTCCACGTTCACATGAAAGATGCCATCGTCAGTTTGGATGGTGAGACAAGCATCCTGGCATCGCATTTGAATTTCGGTGATCCCCGGCGCGGCTGGGATTTTCGCTCACTCGGTCGCGGCGATGTAGATTTCGAGGCGATTATCCGCGCCCTGAATGTGATCGGTTACGATGGTCCGCTTTCGGTCGAGTGGGAAGATTCCGGCATGGATCGCGAGCACGGCGCCAGTGAAGCCTGTCGGTTTGTGAAGGATATCGATTTTGAGCCCTCCAAAGTCGCCTTCGATGCAGCTTTTAAAGATGAGTAAAAGTGGCTCTCTTAAGTTGACAGAGCACCGGGGATAGCTTCTCCGGTGCTTTTTTTATTTGTGCATTGGGGGTGTTTACAAGAAGGCAAATTACTCCGGGCAATAATAAATTTGTCTTGCCTGTTCGCGATGTGTCATTTTAAAATTTAGCATGAGTCTGCCAGAAAAGCGGGAATTTTTGATAATCAATTAAAAGACAAAACAGGTGATTCCCGTTCTGTTATGCCCGGATGTGTCCCCGAAAAAAACATTCGCTCAATTCAGGTGGGAATTATTTCTTCTGGTTCTTCTCCCAATGCTGGCGAGGAGCCCAACATCTAGTATTGCAAAATTTCAAAAAAAGTGTTATTTTATTGCGATTGTAAATTAAGCGAGGAAGTCGGATAAAATAAGTTTCGTATTATATAGACGGAATCCGCGATATTTACAAAATTACAATGCTTTAAATATGCAAGCCATTTAATCGCTTCTTCTAAATTTTGCTATTCAGACGAAGTTTATCAATGGCATTTGTGGATGACTTTAAATATGATATTTTTATCAGCTAGACCTATGTCGATAACCATGCCCCTGAAGGCAAAACCGGCGGGGTCGATCACTTTCAAGAGGAACTCGAAAGTGGTTTAGCCAGACGCTTTGGTCTCGGAAAAATCGAAATTTGGCGGGATCACGAACTCTACGGAAGCACACGATTTGATGATCGAATCAAACAGGTGATCGAAAGTTCTGCCCTGTTCCTTGCGCTCAACTCTTGGCTTTACCTGGAATCTGACTATTGCCGCAAAGAAATACACTGGTTTCATCAGCAGGCTAAAAGCAGCCGATTCGGTTTAAGTGTGAATGGCGAACTCAGAATGTTAAATGCGTTATTACGCAAAATCCATAATTCTGAATAGCCAGAGGAATTGGTCGGTACAAGCGCTATGCCTATGTATGATGTTCCGCGAGATAGTCACTAACCCGAGGAACCTTCCGATCCGCGTGACCTTAAGTTCACAAAACAGCTACTTGAAATCATCAATAACATCGATAATGCGCTCCACGCCTTCTCCAGCGTCAGTCAAAAAAGCAAGGGCGAAGATGCAGCCAGTGATAAACAAAAAATTTTCATCGCAAATGTATCCGATACTTTGCAAGCTACTCGCGAGCGCCTCATCAACGATTTGGATGATGACGCGCTGCAGAGATACTGCCGCCGTTAATCAGGCAGTGCTTTCCGTTCATTTGCTCAACGAATGGCCCGGCAAGTCTGTCATAGACAACAAAACCGTGACCTATCCTCAGCGACAGCTTGAATTAGGGCTGAAATGCGCCACTTCACAAGTGATCTGGATTCCCAAACAACTCGATATCAATCAGATTGAAAATAAATACTATGGCGATTTTCTCGCTAGGCTTGAAAACGACGCACAACAGGCAAAAAGGTATCATTTCATTCGTGGCACGCACACCAACACTAGCGAACTCAATTTTACAGCACTTGAAGCGGCTCCGTGAATTGCAGCCAGCCGAAAAGGTGTTCCAAACCATTCTGCTGGATTCACATCAGAAGGATCAATGATCGCGTTTCAAATAGCCAATTACCTTGGTCAAACAGGAGTAAATGTTATTTTTAACCAGAAATCTATAAATCCGGCTTTGAGCTTGCAGATGTTTGAGGAGTCGCTGGCGCGGATTAATAGTTTGCTCATTGTTTGTGGTGCGGTTCATTGCTCCTGGGTTGAACAGCGGATTAAAAAAGCATTTCAAACCCTTGCTGCTCAATATGAAAAAGCAAGCCTCAAAAGCTGCTGGATTTACATGCTGCCGCCCTATAAATCTTCCGGCATGCTCGAGCGTTTCCCCAAAGTCATCAAATTGAAATTTTCTGAATTTTCTGGACAACACGCACTCGGATAAATTCGATCCGGAAATCGTGAAACCCCTGATCACCTGCTGTCGGGAAAGGGGGCGCGCATGAACGCGAATTCAATCCTGAAAAATCCCTTTGTCGGTTTGCGTCCTTTCGAGAGTGAGGACAGCCTGTATTATTTCGGGCGCACCGAACACAGCAAAGCGCTGCTGCAAGTGCTGCATCAATCCCGTTTGCTGGCGGTGGTGGGCAGTTCGGGCTCGGGAAAATCGTCGCTGGTGCGCGCCGGCTTGATTCCCAACCTGGAAGCCGGATTTCTGGTGCAGGATCGTGATCGCTGGCATATCGCCAAAATGAAACCCGGGGATCAGCCGCTGGTTCATCTTTCCGCCAGTTTGCTCAACGCCATAGACGACAGCGCATCCGATCAATCCATCGAATCATTCTCCGAAGCCATGCGCAAGCAGGGTGTACATGCTGTACTCGACAAGCTGCACCCGCTTTTAAGCGACGCTGAAAGCAACCTATTGCTGTTGGTGGATCAGTTCGGAGAAGTCTTCCGGCTGTGCACCCATACGACCGATCGTTCGAAACAGGGTGTAGCGGCTGAATTTGTGGCGATATTGCTGCGTTTGGCGGAACAGGCTGAGCTGCCGGTATATGTCTGTCTCACCATGCGCTCGGATTACCTGGGCGACTGCGATACTTTTCCCGGGCTGCCCGAAGCCGTGAACCGTAGCCAGTATCTCTTGCCCTGGCTGACGCGCTGGCAGCGGCGCGAAGCCATTGAAGGTCCCATTCGCCTGTTTGGCGCCACGACTGCTGGACCGCTTGCAGAACGAAAGCGGTGAAGCCCGTGATGAGCTACCAGTGCTGCAGAATACCCTGATGCGAACTTGGAATAAATGGGTGCAGGTGGATAAGGGACTTGTTGATACAAACCATTATGAAAAAATCGGCACCTTGAAAACCGCCCTCTCGCGCCATGCCGATGAAGCGTTAAACGAATTGTCCCCGAGTGAATAGAAATTAGCGGAACGGTTGTTTCAAATTCTGACGGAAACCGATGCCGCCAACCGCCGCATACGCCGCCCAGCGCACTTGAATGAAATTACCGCTATAACGGATACGGAAGCCACTCTGAAAAAATAATGAAGATTATACACCAATTCCAAAAGGATAGCCGCAATTTTCTCATACTTTCTGACCGGAACACTGAAAATAACCCGTTGGTGGATATCTCCCACGAGAGTCTGATACGGCAATGGGGCAAATTAGAAGAGTGGGTAGACAAGGAAGCCGAATCCGTAAAAATTTACCAGCGATTGGCTGAAACTGCTGAAATGCACAGTGAGGATAGCGCCGGGCTCTACCGCGAAGCTGACTTGCAGATTACGCTGGATTGGAAAAAGGACATGCAACCCAACGCGGAATGGGCAAGACGCTATCATAAAGGGTTTAAACCCGTGATGGCGTTTTTTGGAAAAAAGCTGGCAAAACAGTGAAGCAGAAATTCGTGAAAGAGAAAAACAAAGAACGGAGCGGGAACGGGACAAAATAAATTTGAAGATGAAACAGACTCAACTGCGTCTAACTCGTATTGTATACTTGTTACGGGTGAATTTGTAGCATTGCATTTTTATTTTGTCATTGCGAGGCGTTTTTTGCTGGGGGCGCCCAGCCGAAGCAATCTCCACTGCTATTGCGTCAACATAAGAGATTGCTTCGCTCCTATCGTCGCTCGCAATGACAGGAA
>JAFGMA010000197.1 GCA_016927835.1 Candidatus Zhuqueibacterota bacterium
AAAAAGTAACATTAGTTTGTCATTGCGAGTAGCGAGGTACGAGCGACGAAGCAATCTCATAACTTACTGTAAACATAGAGATTGCTTAAGAATATGATGTTACAAACTAACCCTTAATAGGTATAACAGCAATCATAAGTTCCATTCGCAGGCTGATAGCTTCTTCCGGATATGCCGCTCTGGTTCACCGAAATCTTTTACCAACTCGACAGCCTGAAACCAATATTGTTATTTGAAAGGTCAGGTTCAATTTTGCTGCGGCTGACAGTTCTCAAGCTTCTCGAAATGCTTTTCCAGCTTCCCCCCCGAACCACACGCGCATCGCCGGCAGCCGGACCCGTGGGATCGGCAAACGTACCTTCTTCGTAGCTGGCATACCAATCCTGGCACCATTCCCACACATTCCCCGCCAGATCGTAGCAGCCTGCTGCGGACTTGCCACTTTCAAAAGATCCGACGGGTGCGGCATACAGGTACCCATCGCTGGCGGCATTATCATCCCAATTAGCAGCGGTTTCAATCCAGGAATTTCCCCAGGGGTATTTAGCGCCATCTTCGGCGCCTCTCGCTGCGCGTTCCCACTGGGCTTCGGTGGGCAGCCTGTATTGTTTGCCGGTGATGTCGTTCAGCCATTTGCAGTAGGCGTACGCCTCGTACCAGCTTATCCCGATGACTGGTGAATCGGCGAAATTGGAGGCGCGGCATGTATCCCAGGGCGTGTCGCTATTGCTCCAATATCGAGGTTGCTGCCACTTTTTGCTCGAGGCTTCCTGCCAACCGGCATTCTCATCCGCGTCGACATCGCTGAGCAGCCAATATGCCTGCGTTTGGTAACCGCCCGCCAGCACAAACGCATAAAATTCTTCGTTCGTTACTTCGAATTTCGAAATTTCATACGCGCTTAAATTAACCTGGTGCGCAGGACGCTCTGCGATCAAGCCATCGTTCCAATTGTCGCCCATGGTAAACGTTGCACCTGAGATAGCCACCATTTCGGGATTTTTGATCTCAACGCTTTTGGTCGTTAGCGCTATTGATTGCTCAACCGTACTATTCAGCGCGTCGGTAACCCGAATGGTCAGGTCTGCGGCGAATTCCTGATCAGCGGCGGACGAAAATTTGGCGCAATTCGCACCTTGAAAAGACGCTTCGGTGAACGTAACCGAAGACGGCACATTTCCGCTTACAATCTCCCAATGGCAGGGATTCTTCTGACCAACCGGTTGAATGTAAATGTCACCGGCAACCGGAAGCAGCGCATGATTATACGTCAGCAGCGGAAAGATTATTTTCGAGCCATTCCGCAAATTTGCCGGGCTGATACCGAGGTTGTAATACATGACATTGATCTTTTTCGAAATCGTGGTGAAAAAAGCCGGACCGTTCGCGTCGGAGGTGATTTGAATTGATCCCTGGTATTCACCGGACTCCGGCAGCAGATCCTTGTGGATGGTGACCGTTACCGAATCGGGCGCATCCGGACTGGTGTGACCAGTGTCGGGAGTAATGCTGATCCACTCAACTGATGGTGTCGCCTTCCAGTCAAGATAGCCATTGCGCGTATTTTTGACAGCAATTTTTTCGGAGCTTTGGAGGAAGCCAAAATTCAACTCCGATTTTGACACGCCTAAATTTGGTGTTTCAGACTGGAAGATGACGTTGATCGTGGCTGGATTTGCATTCGAGGTAAATGCAATGTCTTCCCGGTATTCCAAGACACTGTCCAGTAAACTGCGCTGGTATTTGATGCTCAATGTATCCGAAACGCCTGCGGTGAGTTCGCCCGAGCGTTTAGTGAGCATAAGCCATTCCGGGGCAGAGGCAATCTGCCATTGCAAGTCTTCGTTGCCCATATTTTTAACCGTAATCACCGCCATGCTATCGGTTTCGGTAAGCCGAATTTGAGTTGGCGATACCTCCAGGCGAGCGCCTGTTTTGTTTACATCAACGGAACAATTGAAAGCGAATATCAAAGAAACAAATGCCGTGATAAAAACAATCACTGTGTTTTTCATTGAAAACCTCTTCAGTGTTAATTTTTATTTTGGCTCGCACAAAATAACTGGTTTATTAAGAAAGGTCTGTGCAGCTTTATTACATCATTCAGGTTGAATGACGTTGGTGAAATCAGAAAATTCGGCACAGAAATCCTTTTCGTGCAAGCGCATGAGTTGGAAAACCGGAATACATTGGAAATGAAATCTCGAAATGTCGTGTTTTGAAATTAACAGTTGTATTTGATAATTTATTAAATTTTCTAAAAATGTCAAGCAGAAAAATGCATAATTATGGAAATATTGGTTTAAATTTTTTCAGGCGGCATCGTCGGGCTATAGCAGTGCTTTTCTCATTCCTGGTCTTCGGCTGAGAATGCACATTTTGAGGCTCTCCCCCAAGAAAATAACAATTCATTCGTGCGGTAGAGCCGCAACTTCACACTCGCAGCAAGAAGCCAGGAGCTAGCGTTTGCTTCGGTTGTCTAAACATCTTCGCCGAGTTGTTTCCAAATGCGGCAATCTGGCTGATATCATCCATAGCATCCCCATAACTGGATGATAATGGTGAGTCATAAATTTATCTTGAATACGAATAAAATGTTTCATATCTTTTATGCAATTATCTGTGAAGCGGAAGTGGATTGTTCTGTATCTGAATTTAAAAGCCTCAGTGGTCAAAAAATATAGCCGCGGAATTTGCAGATGATTCGGATTTTTGCCTGATTGATGGGGGAAGATTTTCTTTCGTATGCTGCCAACACGTTTGATATCAATCGGTTATAATTTCTGAATCCGGGAAACTGAAACCGCTCAATTCGGGTTTAATAAACCGCGGGGTAAAAAACACAGTTCTATTTTGATTGTGCCAGAACAAATACGTATGACATTATTTTTTTTCAATTAAATTTTCATCATCAAATAATGAAATTTCGAATTAATTCACTGTTGCTCGAATTTATTGAATCTTGAAAGGACTGGCGCTTATTTTTGAAAGGCAGCTTTATGCAGAAATCTACCCTGGCACTGATCAGCATATTCTTTCTGAATATTTCCATTTCGGCTCAACCAACGGTTGAAGCGGAATTGCCCTATCACATTCCACAGAAACAAATCAAACCTTTGCGCCAATTGTTGGATAAAAGCCTCCAGAAAGAACTTGAAAAGGAATTGAATAGCCATAAGCTCTGGAAGCGATTACTCGGTAAGAAAAAAATGGCGGTCGGATTGGTAGATATCAGTGATTCGACGCATATTAAATTCGCCCGCGTTAATGGGGATGTCATGATGTATGCGGCAAGTTTGCCCAAATTGGCAGTTCTTTTAGCCGCGGCGCAATCCCTGGAGGATAACACGCTTCAGCCAACGCATGAAATTTTACGTGATATGCGGATCATGATCAGTAAATCAGATAATGGGGCAGCCACGCGGATGATTGATCGCCTGGGATTTGAGTATATCCAATCGGTATTGACCAATCCGAGGTATGAATTATACGATCCCTCACGAGGAGGCGGTTTGTGGGTTGGCAAGCGCTACGCGAAAAGAGGCAGACGTTATCCGGATCCGCTCATGGGATTAAGTCATGGCGCCTCGGTAACACAAATTTGTCGATTTTATTATTTATTGGCTACAGGACAATTGGTCAATCGCGGGCGATCAGTCCAGATGCTGGAAATTCTTTCTGATCCGGAAATTCATCATAAGTTTGTCAATACATTGGACAATATTGTTCCCGACGCCAAACTATATCGCAAATCCGGAACCTGGGCTAACTGGCATTCTGATTCTGTGATGGTATGGGGACCGGTATGGAGACGCTACATAGCCGCCGCTCTTGTTGAAGACCCGAAGGGAGAGAAAATATTAAGGGAATTAATTCCGGTTATTGAAAATATCTTGAAGGTACAATCCGATGTGAAAGCAAAGAAACTCGTAAATAAACCAGGGTGATCAGTGGAATTTTGAAGCTTCTACGGAGGCGCAAGATGCAATTTGATTCCAAAATTTACATTGATGTTTATTCTGCTGGTGAAAAACTTGTCCACAAAACATTCGATATTCGACAGGGAGAAGGCTTACGAGTCACCTTAATGTGGCTTTATATCTTTCTAATTATTTCATCTCTGCTAATCGTAAAACCCGTTGTCACGTCTCTGTTTCTTTCCAAATTTGGTGCCGAGAAACTGGCTTATGTCTTCATATTGATTGCAATTTCAGCGGCTCCCATTTCCTCTTATTATTCTAAACTGCTCAGAAAAATAAACCTCAATATCATTATTATCAGAACATTACAGATTGTCATCGTATTTCTGGTTATTTTTCGCATTTTTCTGTTAGTCAATATATTAGAAGGTTGGATACTTTACTTATGTTATGTACTGGTGGCAATATTCGCTGTTATATCAAGCTCGCAATTCTGGATATTGGCTAATCTTATCTTCAATGCGCGTGAAGCCAAACGGCTTTTCGGCTTTGTCGGAGCCGGGGCAATCGCCGGAGGGATTTTCGGAGGATATTTAACCAATTTTTTTGCGCCGTTATTTGGAAGCGAGAACTTGATTTTCTTCTGCATTGGATTTCTTTCGATATGTATTCCTATCATCAGGAAACTCTGGTCTGAATTTTCGAAGCATGGCGAACAGGAAAAACTTCTTAAACGTCAGCACGAGGAGAAATTTTTTGAGCAGCCACTCAGGCTGATTAAAAGCTCCCGCCACTTATTTTTTCTGGCGAGTCTGGTTGGCATTGGCGTTTTAGTGGGCAAGATCGTCGAATACCAGTTCAGTGCAGTTGCATCGATTCATATTATCGATAAGGATGAGTTGACGGCATTCTTCGGATTTTGGCTCTCCAATTTAAACATCGCTTCGCTGCTTATCCAATTATTTTTTACCCGGCGGGTGGTAGGTGTTTTTGGTGTCGGCACATCGCTTTTCTTTTTGCCGATTGGAATTCTCGTTGGCTCGCTTGCTGTTTTGATTAGTCCTGTCTTATGGGCAGCCGTTCTCTTAAAAATTAGCGACGGCAGCTTGAAAAATTCTGTAAATAAAGCCGGCATGGAGCTTTTGGCGCTGCCAATCCCGCTCGAGATAAAAAATACTGCAAAATCGTTTATTGATATTTTCGTCGACAGCTTCGCAACCGGCATTAGTGGTATTCTACTAGGCATTTTTGCCCTCGGATTTGAGTTTTCGGTGCGACAAATCAGTCTGATTATTATCCCGCTGCTTGCTTTCTGGATCTATTTGGTTATTCGGGTGCGAGTAGAATATATTCAGACATTTCGGCTGAAGCTGATCATGGACAAAAACGGCGCTCCCGAAATCCCGCTGGATATGGAAAAGGAATCGGTTTTTGGCAGTTTGCTGAAAATTTTGGATGGTAACGATGAAATACAGATTCTGCAAGTGTTAAGGATGGTCAAAACAATCAAAAATGATCGGTTACTGCCAAGCTTCGGCAAATTGATTTCACATCCGTCAAGTATCATTCAACTGGAAGTGCTGAGAAATATATATTTCTATAAGCATGTGGATTTTTCTGCGCAAGTTCAAGAGCTTGTGTTCGATGAAGAGCTTGACGTAAGGACAGAGGCGCTGCATTATTTATTTCAGCAAGAAAGTGACAATAAAATCGAATTATTGGACTCCTTTTTGAAACATACTGATTACAGGATTAGCGGTGCGGCGGTTTTGTGCGCAGCACGTGAAAGCCGGACGAATCAAGCGCTAAAAGAGCAATTCAAGATAAAAGAAACCATTGAAACTTTAATGAAACACCTTCAGCGCATGAAGGATGAACGCCAGAAAGAATTTTCGAAAATTATAATCGCAAAAGTGATCGGTGTGGCGGAAATTCCCGAGTTGTATCCTTACTTGCATTTTTTATTCAACGATAAATCCGCCGCGGTAATTTCGGCTGCAATAGAGAATGCCGGAAATACGCATCAAAAAGAATACATACAAATTCTAATCTCCCTGCTCAAACGGGCTGAATTGTGGAATACGGTGCAGGAGGCACTGAATATGTATGGACAGGACATTATATCGATCCTGCATTCCCATCTAAGCAATCCTTATGTGGATAAAAATATCCGAAAAGGAATTCCCAGAATTTTTTATTTGATGGGAAATCAAAAATCGCTGGATGCCCTTATTCAAAATCTGGCAATCAGCGACTATTCCGTTCGATATGAAGTCATCAATGCATTATATCAATTGCGATTACGTTTTCCGTTTCTCAATTTTAGAGCGACAGATATCGTCAAACGCATTTTCGAAGAAGCGAATGATTATGTCAACACGCTGACTTTTCTTTATTCTCAATCTGAGGTGAATTCTGATAAACCAAAATCAATTCCGCGCCATGACGAGCAGATGAAAAAAGGAAGGATGCTCTTGCTACAGGTTTTAGAGGAAAGATTGGATGATAATCTGGAAAGGATATTTAGATTACTCGGTTTGAAATATCCACCGCAAGACATTGAAAATGCATATATTGGAATCAAGAGCAATAAGCCCGATGTACGAATCAATGCAGTGGAATTCCTGGACAACCTGCTGGAAATGAACCTTAAAAAAATTATTATCCCCATTGCAGAATCCGTCTTAGCCGACGCGATAATTCAGGATTCTGTGAAAGCATTGGGATTGAAGTCAAAAAGCGAATTCGAATGCCTGATTACGCTGCTTTCCATTGATGACCCGATGCTCCGGGTTCGCACACTCTATTTAATAGGTCTCTTGAAAGATAATCGCTATTTGCCTTATATTGGCGGATTAATTAATAGTCCTGATGAACAAGTTAAGGAGATGGCACGGTTTGCTATTCAAGAAATGGGAATCATGATTTAAGTTCCCGGTTGCGCGATCTGGCATCCAAAGCTCCAGGTAGATCGCTTTTAACAGATTCAGTTTACAAGACTCGAATTTCTAAAGATCAAGACCGCAATTTTCAAATTTCCTGCTTTGAGGTCTTATTTGGCTAAAATTCGATCCACATAAGTCGCTATCGTTTGATGTTCCACCGCCGAATTCTTCCGCAGCACATTGGACATTAGCGCTACCAGGTAAATCCTCCCTTCCGGGTGTTCCACAATCGCTACTGAATTCATATAATTTTCCACATTGCCCATATATTTTCCGCATTTGAATCCTTCTTCCTGCTTGCATTTGTACTGGCTGCCCGATTTGAAGTATACGGCGGCATTATTCAATGCCGGCGAAGAAGCATATCGAATCCGTTTCGCAGTCATGTACATCAAGCGCTTGATTTCCAGACTCGACCATTCATCAACAGCTTTTCCTCGTTCCACAGCGATCAAAAATTTAATCAATCCGATTGGCGTTCCCAGGCTGCCTCCGGAACCGGGAACCATCCGTTTGCCCGTTCCGGTGAAAAAGCTGCCCAGCCGCCATTCGTCCTCTGTAATACCGAGTATTCTCAAAGGATCGTTTACTGTCGACATGGCAATATCGCCCAACTCGGATTTTTTGCTTTTTTCAAAAAATTCCTTCTCCTGCTCCGGATCCGGCGGGTAATTTTTGCCATACGCGCGCATGAGCATCAATTCTTTCCAGACCATGCTTGCTGCCGAATTTGCGCTGGCTGAAAGCGCATGATCCAGCCATTCGTAAAGTGAAAATACATCGCCTTCCCGTGCAGCGCGGTAGGTTAAGGCTTTTGTCTCAGGATTATAAATCGGCATTTCATGATGATCGCTGATAATCCATTTGTCTGCGACAACCATTCGGGTACGAAGAAGCTCGCGGCGTTTTTCAACTGAATCGGGGAATATATTTTTTAATTCGGTGAATATGCCGGCTGCAATAGCCAATTTGCCAACACTTCCGGGCGGAAATTGCCGATCCTCCTGGCGTTTGGCAAATCGCACGGGTTTGCCGGGGGTGATTTCCAGCACTGCCAGTGAATAGCTTTCATGCCGGTTTGGAAAAAGGGCATCGATTTGTTTTTGAAAGGTGGGATCGACCGCTGGAAGCCACGCCAAGCTATCCCCTCGCGTATTCATAAGATTCAGCTTAATTTCGGAACAAGATTTCCTGGCGCCCGGTAACGGCATCGTGCCCCGGAGTTTGCCGTCAACGATCAAGCTCAATCGTAACAGCCGCCTGATCCCTGTGAGTTGGTAGCCATCAATCGGATAGCTAAACAAATTATTTTCAATCGGCAGTAAAGCGATTAACATAATTAAAAGAAAAACTGCTTTTTTCATGGCTGCACCTTTTATTGAAAGAGAACATCGCTTCTCGATTGACGAATGAAACGGCTTGTAACTAACTCTACGGTTTTATTTTTTTATGCCAATTCTTTCAAATTCTGATATGATGAAAAAAAATTTTATTATTCCATCGTTCACCACCTGACACCTTTTCAATTGAGTCCTTATTGCACGTCATTCCCGCATGTTTTAAGCGGGAATCTATGAAATGTTATAAAAATGGATGCCCGATAAAAGCATTCGGGCATGACAAATTGACTAAAACTTGTCATTTTTTTAAAAGTGTCCGGTAGCAAGTTCCATCGTATTCTTTGCCCTATGCACGTCACATTTATCAATTGCTGAAAAAGAATGATTCCGATTTAATTATCTCAGAATGTCTCCAGTAAAGAAATCTGTTTATTGGCATCTATCGGCGGATCCAGGGATTGGAGATAAGCCGAAGACCTGGCTTTTTTATTTTCGACATAAGGTCTCACCTGAAAAAGCCAGATATCCCCTTTTCGAAAGCCAAGCTCCACATCGAATGGACCGCTTGTTTCAATTCCGGGTGTTCCGGGAAGTCGCTTTTTTATTTCTGTTCCAATTTCCCTGAGTTTGTAGAGATCCGATTCAACCAATATCGGACTGTTAAAAAACGTAATATTCTTGCTAATTCCGCCTGACAGGGGCAATATCGTATATCTCGGTTCGCGCGATGGCGATATCAGAAAATTTTCGCCGGCATGTCTGAGCAAATGCGATTCCGCCGCCTGACCTTCCACAGCACCACCTGCGCCTCGATTAAACGCAATCGTCATATCGTTCGGTTCGGAAGACAGTACACCCGTTGTGATCATCACGCCTGATTTTTCCACGTCGATGCTTTGTATAATTAAAATCGAAGGAAATACATTTTCAGGATTCAGCAAAAATTTTTGACGCCAGCGATAGCTGCGTTCTGTGTAGGGAGAAGCCCAGACGTCTCGAATACCCTGGAAAATTTTGTCTTCATCGACCACGTTGAATACGGTCAGGTTAAGACCTGCCCCGGTAAAATCCTTCAAATCCTCCATGTTTGTATCGCTGCGGATAAATACGGGTACCTTGCCCATTTCAGCGCCTAAAACGTTATTGAATTTCTCGCGAAGATTTTCGATAAATTCGTTGGTGAATGGAATTTTTCGAATCGCTTCACGCAGTTGCTCAAGGCGTTTCAAAACAAACGCATCAATCTTAGGGCTGCCTTTCCCGTTTTGTTTATCCTGTTCTGTTTTATCAAAGGTTGCCTGCAGAAATTGCCAGTAACTCACTCCTGAATCCGACATCGGTTGATCCAGATGAGATCGGAAGATACCAAACGGGATGACGATCCCTTCAGCGACCTTGTCGGGAAACATCTTTTTCAATTGACCCAGGTTCGCTGCTTTGGGACCACAAATTTTTCCGGAATCGTCTGCCCGTATCTTCCTCAAACTTATCAAATTATCCTGGTCCAAATCCAATTTATTTGTAGGTACAGAAATTTTTTCTTCCCTGCGTTTCTTAATTTCAATCAGCGCCAGTTCCTCTGCGGTCAACGCATTCGCCGGTTTCATGATGACCGTCCCGCGAGGTGAAACCGCATAGAAAACTTTCTGACCTGAAAATCGGAGCAAGTCATTAAGATTCTGCTGCGAGACATTGGCATTGGGTATTCCCAGGTTTTTGCAAAGTAGTTGGACGTGTGATACCAGATTGCCTTCGGAAACGGTGGCGATGCCGGCGACAGGTTTTAAATCCATGGGTGCTCTGAGTAAAACATAAATTTTCTGAGGTGAAAAAGCAATTGCTTCCGGTGGTTCGGCAATCACTTCCAATTCACCCATAGCAAAACCGGGATTTAGTCCACGAATCTGATTCTGATTTTCAATGCCCATCACATTGTTGGAAATGCCTGATTTGCGGGTGGCGATATCGGCGAATGCGCCCGAGACTTCACCAAGATTGAGTAATACAGATGATCGGATTTTATCATCGATGAATCCACTTGCCAGCGGTTCAAATTCATAAAATAAATTAACCACCGGATTGTAGACGGCGCGTACCATGCCGGTACACCATTCCACTGTACGTATCGCCTGGTTTGCCTTGAGCCGAAATTGTTCCAGCGTCAGTTGCCTGCTTTCCCCGGTGACCTTTAAAATTGGTTTAATTCGCTCCCACTCCCAAATTTCCAGAAAACCGCAGCTCGCGGCAACGAGCGATAGCGTATAATTTTTATCGAGCACCTCATAAATCGTTTGTGTTCGCCATTTTCGAATATTCCGAAACAGCAACGCCTCCATTTCATTGGACAGGTCAATTGCAGCCAGGCGTTCAGCCGGTTTTTTGAGATTCAGAATATCGGTGCGTATGGTCCACAGTACTTCTGCCATCTCCTTGATGATAGTGCGAAGCAATTGCTGAGGATCGGTCTCTCCTGATCGGTCAGAACCATAGCGGTCGATTAATTGCTTCAACCGTGTGGCAATAGCGGAACTCGAAGGCATTTTCGTATAATATTTTGATAGCGATTGTAATTTAGCCTGTTGATATGCCAGCTCGAGTTCTTTTTCCAATGTCAACAGCTTTTGCTCGATTGAGAGAGGAATTTTTCCTTGATTTCGCAAACGGAATTCCTGAACCCGTTGAAAATCTCCGGCATCAGGTTGACCATGAATTTTGACCCTTAAATCAATGAACGTTGGCAATGAATCGGAAATTGTCTTTGAAAGGGAACGAATGTTATTAAGCCGGTTATCATTTGCAGCGTGAGGAATGTCCAGGCAGGCTTGACGCGCCAGAAAAAATTGGGTGACAAGAACACTATCTTGCGAAAGCAGCCAGCTTAAAAAGCGGAGTCCCCAATTTTCTTCATCTTCCGCCTGAATCGCTCCCCGGTAATAGCGGGCTTTTCTGAAAATCCACCCATCATCAACCAGTTGCAAATATTTCTCGATCTGGTATTGTGTCAGCCGCGAATTTTGATTGTCGGCGCCCCAGAAATCCTCATAAGCAGTACCAGCTAGAATTTGCCCCAGATAAACCCTGTTTTCTCTGGCGATTGTCTGGACGATTTCTTTATGAAGTGCGTGTTGAATGCCACCTGGCTGCGCACAGCGCTGATCCGGTGGAAGCATCGTTCCATCAGGACAGAACCAGCGAATTGCCTGGTAGGGACCTCGGATATCCTTTTTAAAATCCTGAATAAGCTGTTTCATTACCAGCGCATCAGGTGGCTGGGCGATGCCGAACTGAAATGGAAGGAAATAAAGCAATGAGCCAAATATCAATACGAATAAATTTGAAAAAGTTTTATTCATAAGATTTACCGTTTTTTAAGTCAATCAGTCATTATTCCCTTATGTATACTCGTTAAGGGTTAAAAAGTAACATTAGGTTGTCATTACGATTAGCGAGGTACGAGCGACGAAGCAATCTCATAACTTACTGTAAACATAGAGATTGCTTCGCTCCACTGCGTTACGCTCGCAATGACA
>JAFGMA010000198.1 GCA_016927835.1 Candidatus Zhuqueibacterota bacterium
ATTCTGCTTGACTTTTAACATAACAGAAATTTTAATGGGTAATTTATTTTATCCCACCTCCTAAATACAGGATAAGTGGAAGGAATTTGATCTCATATTCAAATCGTCAATAATCGCAGCCAGTTCATTTGATTCGATCAAACGTGTATGGAGTTACAATTTCGTAAAATCATTATAACAATTGAAAGGCAAAATGTCAAGTAAAAATTTTAAACTCAGGTAATAGATTATGCAATGAATTAATTTAGCGCTCGAGAATTATTTGTTTGCTTGATAATTAAAATTGTCTTGACATTGACGCGAATTTTTTTATTTTACAGTATTCTTCCGTTTTTCGCCAAAAGCAAGCGAAAAAACGTTTCTCAACCAAAATGCTTCTATTCTTTTCTATTGCCCGATAAATAGCCGGTTTTCTAACAGGAATGCTATCCATTATTTAGCGAGTATTGAGGTGATATTGAATTCAAAATTTAGCGTGATTTTTTTTATACAGAAAGTCATTATTTTTTAAAATAAATAAATATGAGCGCGGTATGCTCGAGTGAAAATATGTTATCCCAAAATTCAGGGAACTGGTGCGATCATTTTTCCGCTAAAAATCAAAATTAAACTCTGAAGAGGGAACGATGCGATTTAAAATCCCTTTTATTGCAGCGCTTTTTTATCTGGTATGCTGCGTCAATTGCAGCGATGATAAAAACGCGAATTTGCGCGTCGCGCATATTTACGATCCGCTGACCGGCGTGTCAGGTAAAGCCAACGCAGCATGGCTGGAAAAATTGAAAAATGAATTCGAAACCACGCATCCCGGATGCCAGGTAATACTCGAACAGATACAATGGGATCAGATCGACACCAAGTCTTTGGCAGACTTTCGCGCAAATATTATACACGATGTGATCTGGAGTTCGCCCCAATTGATGCCAAAGCATTTTTTAACCGGAGATCTGCTGAATCTATCGCCCTACCTCCAGTGGTCTGAGCAGGAAAAATCAGAATTTAACTGGAATCCGGTTTGGGAAAAGAGCGAACGCGATGGAAAGCGCCTGGGAATTCCCCTTGGCGTACACACCCGAACCGTAGCTTTCCGGCGGGATATGTTTATTGAAGCCGGGCTAAATCCGGATGAGCCGCCGAGAAATCCGGAGGAATTGATCCAGGCAGCGAAAGCCCTCACACGGGATATCGATGGCGATGGCAAAACAGATATTTGGGGATTGGGGATATATTTCGGTCCGTACCGCGCCACAATCGAAATCAGTTTTGCACCGCTCTTATGGCACTTTAGTGGAAAATTATGGGACGATCAAACGCGCAGGGCATGTTTCGCTTCCGATGCCGGTGTAATGGCGGCTCAATATATTCACGATCTCATTTTTCTCCACAAGGTAACTCCGAAATGGGTTGTAAGCGGAACGTATGATGATGTCATTTTGCGGAATTTTTTGGACGGAAAATTTGCCATGGCATGGGGGTGGGGCAGCTACTGGATTCAGGCGCTCGAAGAAAAAGGCTGGATCAAGGGTGTATTCCCGCCGACTGAACAGGGAGAAGCCGATATTGCCGATGTCTTCATCACGCCGACCGCCGGCAATACGCAATTCACCAACGCCTGGACCATTTCAATTCATGCTTTATCTCCCAATCCAAAACGCAGCTTTGAATTCATTCAAGCCATTTTACAGCCGGAAGCATTGAGACAGTTTCCCGATGCCGGGCTGCCTGCCAGAAAATCCGCGTGGTTGCAGCCGGAATATCAAACCGATTTTTATCAAACATGGTATCGTGCTGCAATATACGGTAAATCGATGCCATTTACGGCGAATTATATGGATCTGGCGGATGCGGTGGCAGCAGCGCTTCAGGAAATCCTCGCCAACGACCAGCCTGTTCGTGATACTCTGGAAAAATTTCAGGAAGAATACAACCGGCGATTCGCTGGTGAATAGTTATAAATAGCGCATACCCTAGCGAGACTTTAATTTCATGGAACCATTACACCAATCTGCCGGCACGCAAACTCGCTGGCTCAAGAGTTGGCGCAGATACGGGCTGGCGTACAGCTTCATTCTCCCAACGGTCATTGTGCTCTGCTTTTTCTTGTTTTTCCCCATTGTCTCCGGTTTGATAATGAGCCTGCAGGCTACCTCGACCGATGGGAGCACGCGCTTTGTGGGTTTGACCAATTACCTGATCCTGCTTAGGGAATCCAGATTTTTAAATAATCTTCTGCTATCGTGCATTTATATTTTGGGAAATTTGGTTTTCTCTTTGCCACTCGCCTATTTAACAGCGCTGATCATTTCCAAAAAGTTTCGAGGTACTCAATTTTTTCAGTCGGCGTTCTTGCTGCCCTGGATTGTCGCGCCAGTGGTTAGTGCGCTGCTTTTCCGCGCGCTTGTCGATCCGGTTACAGGACCGGTCGCGGCGCTCATTCAACAGCTTTTTGGTAATGAAATTCTCATTCTTTCCGATCCGGTTTACGCCATGATGACGATCATTATTCACGGCATCTGGCGTTCTTTTCCGTTTATGATGCTCTTTCTGGCGGCGGGCATGCTGGCGATTCCGGTTGAAATTTATGAAGCCGCCAGAGTCGATGGTGCATCCGCCTGGCATCGTTTCCGGAACATTACTCTGCCATTGACAAAGTTCCAGCTTGCAATTGTGCTGGTGATTATTACAATGTGGACCTTACAGGATGCCGAAACCATCTGGGCGATGACTCAAGGGGGACCCGGTTACAGCACCGAAGTCGCTGCGGTTCGATTGTTGAAAGAAGCCTTCATTAGCTTTCATCTCAATACCGGCGCTGCAATAGGATTCGGGCTGGTTTTTGTCGGCGCTATTTTCATGGGCATCTATCTGCGATTAATTCGAATGAAGTGAAATTCATCAGTAATTCTAACCAAACCAGGGTCTGTATTGAGCTTATCACAATCTGTTGAAAGCGATGGCAACTTGAAAATAAACATGCGGATCATGACTTTCAACATACGCTTCGGAACCGCAAAAGATGGTGAAAATGAATGGTGCCATCGACAGGGTATTTTGACCGATATGCTGCGACAAACCCAGCCGCATATTTTATGCACGCAGGAAGGCATGAAATTCCAACTGGAGCATATCAAAAGCGAGCTTCCACGATTAAACTACCTGGGAATAGGACGTTATGAAGGCGCAAAAGTCCGCCGCGAATACGAGCTGCTGGATAGCGAGCACTGCGCACTCTTTTATGATACAACGCGTTTTGAGCCGGAAAAGCATCAAACTTTTTGGCTGAGCGATACGCCGGAAATTCCCGGAAGCTGTACCTGGGGTAACGACATGGCGCGGATTGTTACCTGGGCAATCTTCAACGATCTGTATTCTGAAAAACGATTCGCAGTCTTCAACACCCATTTCCACTGGGGTGATGAAATTGTGCAAAAAAGCGCTGAACTCGTTGCTGACAGGGTTCGGACGATTTCACCGGATCTTCCGGTATTTCTGTCAGGCGATTTCAACCTGAAACCGGATTCAGCAGTGCATCGTTTTTTCACCGATGATACAGCCCGACCACCCGAAAGGAGGCGATTGAAAGATTGCTGGCGCGAATGCGGGAAGGCGGAAGAAGGCGCGGGTACATGGCACAATTTCACCGGAACGGCAGCGGATCGAATCGATTGGATTCTGGTCAGCGAAGAAATCTCACCTATGTCGATTCAAAGAGTGACATATAATTTAAATGGCAGATATCCCTCGGATCACTTCCCGGTGATGGCTGAGGTTGAATTATGATTTGTGATAGCAGGACGCCGATGAGGCTAGAACAGAAGCTCATTGCGATTATGAGCCATGAAATCAGTCAAATTATCGAAAAATCACTTTCGTGTTGTATTCGATATTGACATTTCGTGTTCGAACGCAGCATATCGTTTCAATGAAAAAGCGCCCATTATTCGTAGCGCAAAGCAACAATGGGATCAAGTTTGGATGCTTTTGCTGCGGGGTAGACGCCGGAAAGCAGACCAACAACGGTGCATATTCCGATGCCCAGGATGATTGTCCAGAGTTGGATGGTTGCAGGGATGCCGAGACCAAATTTTACACCCAGCGCAAGGAAGATTGCCAGGATGATGCCAATCAAGCCGCCGATTTCGGTGATAAAAATCGCCTCTACGATGAATTGCATTAAAATGCTTTTGCGACGGGCGCCAATGGCTTTGCGGATGCCGATTTCGCGCGTGCGTTCGGTCACAGCCACGAGCATGATATTCATGACACCGATACCGCCGACAAGGAGCGAAACCATGGCGATTAAAATAGCAAAAAGCTTGATGGTGAACGTAATATCATTGAATGTCCGTATCAAGCTCTCGCTGGTGAAAATTTCAAAATCGTTATCCTCGCCCGGAGGCACTTTTCGTGCTCTTCGCAAAACGCCGATAACCTGTTCCTTTGCAATTTCCAGGGATTCGGCTGATTTTGCCTGGACTGTGATTCTCACCGAACGCTTCGATCCGTAGATTTTCTCGAACGTCGAAATCGGGATCAATACAATATTGTCCTTGCTCTGCCCAAAGGCTTCGCCTTTTTCTTCCAGGATGCCGATGATTTTAAATTTATTGGCGTCGATCCGGATTTCTTTTCCCAGCGGATTTTCAATTGGAAAAAACTTCTTCACGTAATCCATTCCCAAAACCACGACCGAGCGGCTATTATCAACATCGAAATGATTCAGGAAACGCCCATCCTGAACATAATATTCATTGGCGCCCTGGTATTCGGGAGTGACACCACCGATGAGCACATCAGGATTGGTTTTCTGATTTTTATATTTCAGTGTGCTGCCCCAGCGATAGACTTCCACGCCAACGTATTTGGCTGCTGAAACATGGTCTCTCACCTCTTGCGCATGCGCGAGCGTCAGGACTTTTCGTCGCTGATATTTTTCATCGAGATGCCCGAACTGAATCGGCGGATCTTTTTGAACTTGAAATGTATTTGCTCCCAGCACAGAAAGTTCTTTGGCAAAATAATTCTGCAATCCGACGACCACCGAAATCATCCCGATGATCGTGGTTACACCGATGATGATACCCAGGGTCGTCAGCATCGAGCGAAGCTTATTCGCCTGAATGGCATTCAAGGAAAGCGCGATTGTTTGCTGTAATTTCATCTGGCTATGAAATCCTAATGATATTTCGGGAAAATTTTTGGTTACTCGAACCGAAGCGCGACGATGGGATTCAGACGCGCTGCTTTGTGTGCAGGATAGATGCCGAAAAATAATCCGACGCAAAGTATGAAAACGAATCCCCAGAAAACGGATAGCGCGGTCACTGCCGCCGGGAAATCGAACGAAGCTGCGATGATGGCGGCAGCCAGCGCCGCACCGGCAATTCCGATGATTCCGCCGAGTACGCAGACCATGATAGATTCGATGAAAAACTGCCAGCGTATATTCGAACTCCTCGCGCCGATTGCCTTTCGTATCCCGATTTCACGCGTCCGTTCGGTAACGGAGACCAGCATGATATTCATCACCCCGATCCCGCCAACAATGAGCGCCATGCCGCCCACTACAAGCGCAACCGCCCAGAGCACAAACGTCAGGTTGTTGTAGGCTTTGGTCAATTGACTCATCTGGTTGATGGCAAAATCGTTTTCTTCCCCGGGCGGTACTTTTCGCGCCCGGCGGAGAATTCCGGTCAATTCATACGTTGCCTCGGTGAGGCGATTCTGATCGGCGACTTTGACCGCAATGGTGAGCCATCTTCGGGAACCGAAAAATTTTTGGAATACACCAATTGGGATTTGAACTGAAAAGTCCAGATTGTGCCCCATCAGCGTTCCCTGTTTTTGCATCACCCCGATAACACGGAACGGATGCCCGCCGATTTTGACTTTCCTGCCAACAGGATTAATTTTATCGAACAACCGATTTGCGACTTCGTATCCAAGTACACAAACTGACCGATTGTGATCGCATTCGAATTCGGTGAAATAGCGCCCGTTATCAACTGAAACATCCGATACCAAAATACCCTGCTCATCAGTGCCTTCGATCACGACATTTTCTAGCAGCTTATTTTCATATTTCACGTTTCGCCGGGTTCCCACAGACGGGCAGACGGCGCTCGCCATCAACGCATGTTGGCGGATGGCTTCCACGTCTTTCATGGTGATATCCTTGCGATTGCGTGCCTTGAACCAGTCGTCGCGGGACAACCAGGAAAATTTTTGAATATATAAAATATCGGAGCCGATGGCGGAGATTGAATTGTAAAACGCAGTATTGACACCGATTATCAACGAATGGATGAGCACAAAAACAAAAATGCCCACAAAGATACCGAGTGTGGTGAGAAATGCGCGCAATTTGTGGGCTCCAAGCGCATGGAATGCCAGTTTGATATTTTCCCAGAGCGTTATTTGAATGTGCATACGGTTTATTGTTTTTCATCTTTTTCAATTTTGCCATCGCGAAGGCGAACAATGCGCCTGGCTTGCTCGGCGATGTATTCTTCGTGGGTCACGACAATAATCGTATTGCCCGAACGATGCAGCTCTTTGAAAATCAGCATGATTTCATCGCCGGTTTTTGAATCGAGATTGCCGGTCGGTTCATCCGCCAGAATCATCGACGGACTATTCACCAGCGCCCGGGCAATCGCAACGCGCTGACGTTGACCACCGGATAACTCGCTGGGACGATGATACATGCGATCTTCAAGACCAACGCGCTCGAGTGCATTTTCAGCGCGTTTTTTACGTTCATTCGCAGGCGTTCCATTATAAATCAGTGGCAATTCAACATTATGCAGCGCATTTGCCCGCGGCAGCAAGTTGAATGTCTGAAACACAAAACCGATTTCGCGATTACGGATCTCCGCGAGTTGATCATCATTCATCTGGTTCACGAATTGATCATTAAATTTATACGTCCCGGAAGTCGGCGTATCGAGGCATCCCAGCACATTCATCAGGGTCGATTTGCCTGATCCCGATGGACCCATTATCGCAAGGTATTCATTTTCCTCGATCGCCAATGAAATATCATTCAGTGCATTCACTTTCTGGGTTCCGATTTCATATATCTTGACGATATTCTCCAAGTCAATCAGCATGGAATTTCCCTTTTCAGATTTATTTTGCTTTCAGCAGCGCCCATCTGTCTATTCGTTTGATCGCATAGTTCAAGCGCAACGCCAAACATGCATGAATGAGCGATTGCCGTCACAAACTAATTATTCAGTGTCCTTTTCCGCCTCAGCTTTTGACGCCTCTTTATTTATTACTTTACATTTATGTTTTAAAAGCCTGGTAATAGCGCGATAGCTGCCTGAGACGACAACATCATTTTCATCGAGTCCTTCGAGTATTTCAATGTGCGTATCATCGCTGATGCCGGTTTTTACCGGTACGATGAACGCAGAATCGCTTACGACATTAAAAACAACCTCAACGCCTTCTTCTTTCTTAATCTGTGTACCGGATTCAGCGGCATCAGTCGCTGAATCGCTTTCCGAAGAATTTTCTTCCGATG
The DNA here is from genome assembly GCA_016927835.1 of Candidatus Zhuqueibacterota bacterium. GTDB lineage: Bacteria > Zhuqueibacterota > Zhuqueibacteria > Thermofontimicrobiales > Sulfurfontimicrobiaceae > Sulfurfontimicrobium. The sequence continues at coordinate 7,532 of JAFGMA010000198.1, forward strand.
AGCTACCTTCCTCGCCCGTGTCCTTGAATTCACTTGGTAATTTCATGGTAACACATTGTATCGGGATTTTCAGCGCATTTCGGTGGGTTTCAGTTTGGATATCGACGGTTGCCGACATGCCCGGACGCAGCTTTTCCATCCGTTCGGAGATACCGATTTTGACTTCAAAGTTGATTACCTCCTCCTGGGTTCCCAATCCGCGCATGGTCGCAGTGTGCGCAATTTCGGATACCAGTCCATCGAGCAGCGTATCCGACAGCGCATCCACCTCGATTTTCACGCTATCACCGATGTCAATCAAAACCACATCGTTTTCATCCACTTCCGCGAGCACTTCCATCCGGGAAAGATCAGCGATAGTCATGATGACATCTTCCTGAAATTGTGCTCCGAGTGCGATTTCGCCGATTTCCTTCCTCAACTGAGTGACCGTGCCGCCCATCGGGGAAAGAATAGTCGTTTTAGCAAGATCATCCATTGCCTGGCTCAATGCAGCTTCTGCCTGCTCTACCTGGCTCTCCGCCTGTTCCAGGATTGCGTCTGCATTCTCCAGTTCGGTCTCCGAGATCAATTTTTTCGCATGTAAATCCTGCATCCGGTTGAAATCGCTTTTCGATTTTTTATAATTGGCTTTTGACGATTTCAACGTAGAACGCGCCTGATTGAGGATGGCTTCATAGCGGGTTCGATCCAGTTCAACGAGCAATTGTCCTTTTTGAACGAATTGCCCTTCGATAACCGGCATATTCATAATTTTTGCCGACACATTCGCCGAAATTTTCACTTCAACCTCAGGCTGGATCCGTCCGGTTCCTGAGACAATTTGTGTTATTGTTCCGCGCGTCGCTCTGGCGGTTTCTACTGGTATTTCGGTGCCTTTGCCTTTTCGAAGGCTGAAGATGACCATCACAACTATAATGCTGATGATCAGCAGCGCGATGATCAGCTTTTTTCGTTTTGACATGAAATATCTCCCACGCAATTTTGAACTAATTTTCCAGGATTCCCATATAGTACTCAAGTTTTGCTTTGGCGATCACCGCATCGTACTTTGCCCTGACCAGTGTACCGCGCGCGGTTGTCACCGATACCTGCGCGTCTAAAATATCCAAAAGCGTGCCGGCGCCCACGCGATATCTTTCCTGTGCCATTCGCAGATCTTCTTCTGCTGAGCCTAAATTTTCTTTGTTGATTTCGGTGATCTCCTTCAACGCCTTTAATTCGAGATACGCATTGGTGACATCGGACTTAAGTTGTCGTTTCTGCTCGAGATAGTTCTCTTTGGCGATAAAGCTTTCTTTCTGCTTGATTTCCAGGTTTGCCTTGTCCTGAAATCCGTTGAAAATGTTGAATTGCACTGATGCGCCGAATTGCCAGTAATAGTTCTTGTCGAGGCTTTTATATATCCGGCTGGCTTCGGGATTGAAACGCGAATAGGTGCCGCCAATTCCGAAGCTGGGCCAGAATGAGCCCTTTGCCATTTTCAAACCGAATTCGGCGCTATTCAATCCTTCTTCCAGGCTTTGCATAACCGGATTATTCACGATTGCCTGTTCCAGTTCAGCATCGCTCAATTCAATCGCTTGCAGAACAATCTCTGATTCCTGAATTTGAACCGGGGTTTTGGGATCGCGCCCCATGACAAAATTCAACTCATATCGCGCTGCGATGACAATATTATTCTGATTAATCAAATAGCTCCGGGCTTCACCCACGCTTACTTTAGCTTTCAGCACATCGGCTTTTGCCACGGATCCGATTTCGTACATGCTTTCAGTACGCTTATGCTGCTCCTCCGACGAATTAAGCGCCTCTTCATATACTTTTTTCAAATTGAGCTGCTTGAGCAAATTGTAATACGCTTCCTTTACAGTTCTGATAACGAGTTGGCGGCTTGATTCATGCGTATGCAATGCTGCGCGATACTCAGCTTTTGCCTGGCGAATGCGGTTCCACCAGCGACCGCCATCGAAAATGTTCTGATTGAGATCCAAACTGAAGCTGTAGCTGTCACGGTCGAATTCCGGCTGGATTACCAATCGCTGCTCGTATTTTGTCGGGGCACCGATCTGAGCGCCCCATCCAATCAAGTTCTTGCCTTCGAGATCGAACACTGGCGTACCGAGGGTATCGATGCTGTATTCGACCGGGATATCACGCAAATTTTCGACATCGCCCTGATGATACTTACCGCCGCTTGCCCTTGCATTGAGGCTTGGCAGAATTCCCGCGTAAGATGCTTTGACGCCTGATTGGGCGATTTTTTGGGTCCATTCAGCGTTTTTCAGTTGAGAATTATTCTTTAGTGAAATCTCGATGCATTGCTCAAGGGTGAGTATTTCCTGACCAAAGCCGAACTGTGTGCTAAACAGGATAATTAAAATTAATACGCCGTAAAAACATCGTCTCATCACATAAGCTCCTATTAATATTAATAACAAGACATTAAGTTGATACCTGATAGTGAAGATAAAGCGGCAACTCCGGCGGCGAAGATCAACACGAATACTCCCCAGACCATGAATGGAATCACGATGGCTTTTGAGGTCGTTGTTTTGTAAATTACCGCCATCCCAATCGCCAGCACAATTAAGGTCCATATTTCAAACAAGTTGATATATAATGAAATGGCTTGAAGAAAGGTCGGTACGAATGCAGTACTGGTATTCTCATCCAGCATGTTCCCCAGGTGGAATCCGGCTTTGATACTCTTTTGATTCATAATAAGCGGCAGCGCCATCATGCTGCCCACGTAGCGAATGAGCATCGCATAAGCAGAAATTGCGAACATTTTTTCGAAGGGCGCCTTATAAGCCAGAATCCAGTTGCCCAGCACCCATAAAATGACAACCATCAGCAAAATAAAAAATGCATTGCCGAATATTGCGGAAATGACTGAACCGCCATATTGGAGAATCGGATTTTTCATCGGATTCTGTTGTTGCTTCTCCAGGGCTTCATCAATCTGTTTTTCATTCAAACCGAATTTTTTCATGATTTGCTTCTGGCATTTTTCCATGCGGAGTTGCACAGCGGGCTGGGTGACTTGCAGATGCACGCTGACCAGATTGAAAATAATCGCCATAATGGCAATTAAAACAAGAGGCAAAATAATGTCTGATTTTCGATTGATACTCTCTGCAGTTTCTTTCGGTGAGATGAAAATATTGATGCATTTTTCAAGTGCAGTCATTTCTTTTTGTTGGCTTTCATTGACATCTTCGTTCATAATCTCCCTCCGAGAGTGATTGAACGGAATATAAACGATAATAATTGAATGGGATGGAGCTATTATGTCGCATGGTGGGATGTTCGCGAATCGAACACGGTTCCTTCACCTCATAAAATCATGACCTTAAAAACGAAGGCATACACAAAAAGTTTCATTCGGTAAAAAAACGATTACTCAGGGCAGTGTGAATTCTATTTGCAGGCTTGAGGTGTTTTATGGTGGGAGCCGGGTACAACGCGCTGAGGCTATTGCGCGTTATAGTGAGCCTGATTTCCATAGCCGGTGATTTGCACTTGGCAGGTGCGCTTGAAAGAATGTAAAATTTGCCCGGTTGATCCAGCGCTGTTCATGACGCCGATGATCGGTGTTTGTCAGCTAAATTCGGGTTGTCCGGTAGCCACCATCGTTGTTTGTCCGGACTGATAAATGTCAATTGAAGAATTACCAAAAGCGCTGTTTATTCTCCGGCGAATTACAAACGCCGAATCAACCGGTGTCCGCGTCGGCTCCCCCGGAATTCGCCTAAATGACGTAGCCGCGTTTTCCCAGAATCCGATCGTCGAAAATTTTGCATTCATCTGAGCAAATGAATATCGTGCTATTCACGTCCATTTTATCGACCGCAAAATTTTCCAGCGTGAGAATTTCGATAGACTGTGTCGAACGATATGCTTTTTGCACAATCGCGACCGGAATTTCTGGCGGGCGATGGTGCCTGAAAATGTCAATGACCTCGCTGAGTACGCCCGGCTTATCCGCCGTTTCGCCCGGATTATACAACACAACCGTTACGTTAGCCTGGGCATACAATCGCGCTCGATAAAGGATCGTCGCCAGATCGCTGTAATCCTCGCTCAGACTGAGCACCGCAAAATCGCTTGATAATGGCGTCCCGACCAGCGAAGCGCCAGCCAGCCCTGCCGTGATGCCTGGAATAATTTCCAGCGAAATATCTTCATTCATTGGCAACAATTTTTGCAGCAGCACTGCCATGCCATAGACGCCGGAATCGCCGCTTGAAATCACAGCCACATTTTTACCGGCACGAGCGAGTTCAATGGCTTTATGTGCCCGCTCATCTTCCTGGTGGAGAGCATTGGAGTACACTTCCTTATCCCTGATGAGCGGCTCAACCAGCCGAATAAACCTTACATAGCCTACGACTGAATCACAATGCTGCAATACATCGCGTGCACGGATGGTCATCAGGTCCAAATGACCGGGACCAATTCCTATTGAAAAGATTTTTGCCATGACAATTTTCTCCCTGATCAATTGTTGTTTTCGTTGCCTTGAAAAATATTTCTTGTCATTTCAAAATACTCCACAAAATATAATTTACGATAATTTTTCACAGTGTCAATAAAAATTTTAAATTTTGTCAGGCGTGCCCTTCCCCGATCAAGCGAAATCCATCTCAACTGCACGTGTGCCTTGCTAACGCGATTCTCAGGAATTCCTTGAAATTCAAACTGATATTTTGTATATTTTGTACCACGTTTGAGAAACAGATTCGAAACCTTGTTTTTCATCTAATCGATTGATCTGATTGAGAATTCCCTGACCGAGCGCCTGGTGCCTTTTCTATCAGTTGCACTTCCCATTATCAATAGAGTTCTGCAAAATTGGCATTTTAAAGATTTAATCGTGGTTCAGCCGCAGCAGCGAACCGTTCCTTTTGCAATGAAGTCATTTGATTTTCAACATTTAACCAATTAAGCGAAGCTTTCATCCTGAGCGAAGTCGAAGGATGAATTAGCTTTTCCCGCATTTTGCAAAACAGTGGCTATACTAAAAATGGAGGAGACGTTGAAAAATGGAATATCTCAGACTCGGAAACACAAACATGCAGGTATCACCGGTTGCGCTGGGGTGCTGGGCAATCGTTGGTGATGCAACCTGGGGACCTCAGGATGAATCCGAAGCCATCGAAACCATTCACACGGCTTTGGAATTGGGTGTTAATTTTTTTGATACCGCCGAAGGCTATGGCAACGGCTATTCTGAAGAATTACTCGCGCGCGGAATTGAGGGTCATCGGCAGGAGGTGATCATTGCATCCAAAGTAGGCAGCGGGCATCTGGCTGCCAGGGATGTGATGAGTGCCTGCGAAAGGAGCCTCAAGCGTCTTCGAGCCGACACTATCGATTTATACCAGATTCATTGGCCCGGCGGGCGACGCGTACCGTTCGAAGAAACCATGGGCGCGCTTGAAAAATTACAGCAGGCGGGGAAGATTCGCGCAATCGGTATTTCGAATTTCGGGAAATTCGATCTGCCGGAAATCCTCTCTATCGGGCGCGTCGAAGCCAATCAACTGCCCTATAACCTTCTTGCGCGCGCTATCGAGTATGATATCAACCCGATTTGCATCGAAAATAACATCAGCATCCTTTGTTACAGCCCGCTCATGCAGGGGCTTTTGACCGGCAAATTTTCCTCGGCAGACGATGTTCCCGAAGGTCGCGCCCGTACCCGCCATTTCTCCAGTCAGCGATCCCAGATCAGGCATGGCGAGGATGGCTGTGAGGAAGAAACGTTCTATGCCATTGCCCGCATTCGCGCGATTTGCGAGGCGATAAATGAACCCATGGCGAGTGTGGCACTGAGTTGGTTGCTGCATCAACCGGGTATCACGTCAGTCCTTGCCGGCGCCCGAAATCCGGAACAAATGCGACAAAATGCATACGCCGCCGAAGTATCATTGTCAGCGGAGACGCTCCGAGCGCTGGCTGATGCCACGGAAAAAGTGAAAGAAAAAATGGGGCGAAATCCGGATATGTGGCAATCCCAATCCAGATATCGCTAGGCGACTTGGTGAAGCCATCGGAAAACTTGCCAATTTAGGATCGAGAAATAAATAGCTGTCCCATTTTTTTTATTTTAAAAAACGAGCAGTATAATTTTTTAATTTATCTAATTTGATATGTAACAAAGTCTTAAATGCTTTAAAATAGCTCATGGCTTTGCCGGCTCGAACAAACACTTCTCTGG
>JAFGMA010000199.1 GCA_016927835.1 Candidatus Zhuqueibacterota bacterium
CCTAATAAAACGGCTGAGATTGCTTCGTCGCAAAAAACGCTCCTCGCAATGACAGCTCAAAGGTAGTTCTCGGACAGACACTATTTAATAATCAATCATGCTTGTTCGTGCTTCTTATATTTGATATCGACAACTTCAAAGCCCTCAACCTGCACTCGATATTCCCCTCCAATAAAGTCTTTAAAAACAACAACACCGTTTTCGTCAGAATTTTGAGCGTCGAGTTCAACGTTCTTCGGTGATAGTAATTTGACTTCTTTATTTTTTTCACCGACGTTAAGAATTATATCTCCGTTTATATGCGATATCTTCTTACCAGTTGACTCATCGCTGCCCAGAAATGCCGGTACCGCATTCAAAGGTCGAATGGAGATATTCGCCAGCGTCACCAATTGGCGCTGCAGTTTTTCCACGAATGTATGCAATTTCTCCGGCAACTTCATTAATCGGGAAGAATCTTGATTATTCTTTACATCGGGAAGCGGGCTTTGAATAAGCTTATGATACAAATATTGGCATTGAAAACATTTTTTGAGATGGCTGCTTATCTTTTCACCCAGTTTCTCATCAATATCACCAACGATATAATCCACGAGGTTTTCTTCAATCTCAATACAGTATAGCCGATTACCTGCATCAGCTAATTGCAACTGCGCTTGTAGCGCCTCTTTCTTTTGCGAGCAGGCTGTGCAGGATTTGAAATGCGCTTCAAAGGTTTCTCTCCGGATATCGTTCAATCCGAATTCGGTAAGAAACAAAATACATTGATAATCTGTTAAACACTCCACTGTTTTGGCCTCCAATTAAATTTAACCATTCTTATAAATAGACGCCAAAACAATCTGCTTAATCCGCAAATTCATCTGCTCTGCTCCGGTTCAGATGGCTTCGTCGACCCACCTGTGTCAAATTCGCTCGAGCGTATGTTGGCGAAATATCTTTCACCGCCAGAAGTCTTTTCGAGAGTATGCTCAATTTATTCGCTCAAGCCTCTTGCTGACACAATCACGCAATTGAATTTTGCCCCTTCCCCAGTTGCTATTTACCGTATGGGGATTTATATTCATCACTTCAGCGATCTGGTTTTCTCTATAGCCTTGTATCTTCAATGAAACGATGAGGCGCCGCTTTTCATCATGAAAGGCTTCGATGCATTCCTGAACAATTCGTTTAAGTTCCTTAAATCGAATATCGGTGAAAGGAGTATCGACGGATATACGGAGGGTATCTAAAACAACCGGTTCACGACCTTCCGCTGATTTTTCAGAAAAGACTTCATCGAAAATCGAGATGACGACAAAGTTGTTGCGATATTTTTTTCGGATTGCATCTTTCTTTCTATTCAATAATGCCGTATAAAAAAATTTCTTAAAATTGGATATGTCGCAAACTAAAATGGCTCGCGTTATTTTTAAGAATACCTCTTGCGCAAAATCCTCAGCATCAGGGCGAGTTAATTTATCGCTTTCAAAAAATCTTTTTGCGTGGCTAAAATATTTGTTATATAAAAGCGTCAACGCATATTCATTTCCTCGTTTATATTCTTCAATAAGCGCGCTGTCATCATTACAATCATACGGTTTTTCAGCCATAGTATTCCTCAGAAAGTAATATGCCTGCCTCGACGCCGGACACCTGAATAAATACAAATTATTTCCTAAAATGTCAAGAGAAAATTACGTGATATTAATATTCTGGCATTTGGCTTTTAAAATTCAGTTGATCTGGTAGAAAAAACCAAGCAGCACGTACCTGATGAACCGTGGTCATAATCGGTGATAGAAATTCAGAGCGATACAATGATCTTATATTCTGAATAACGAGAGGGCGTGCGTCAAATAATAAAAAATCCAATCAATTTCCGGTAGCAAAGGGCTTCCTCGAATTATTATCTATCTTTATAGTTAACAAAAATCCCCAGTTCATCTAGTAAATTATTTATTTTTTACTTGACTAATATTAATTTATTGTTATATTAATAGGGTCTTGTACTCATCGCTTTTGGTGACGCGATGCATGCAAAGAAGTGAAAATAGTTTGTGCCAATTGCACTTTATGTTGAAGGAGGTGAAAAACTTGAAGAAACTGTTTGTAATCGCAGTATTGATTATTTCATTAGCGCTTTCCTTAATCCTTTTTGGATGCGGCGAGCAAGAGCAGCCTGCAAAAGAAGAGGTTCCTGAAGTAACGGCTGATACGACAGCAACGGTACCGGCAGCAGCAGATACAATAGCACCTGCTCCGGAAGCACCGGAAGAGAATTAACCCCTATTTCTCAATAGGCTTGCATTGGGGTGATGTGGTGACTCGAACATCCGCGTTTTGCTTCTATTGCGGAAACTTCAATTTACGAAGCTCAATCGAACTCAAAAAGTTCGAGTCAAGCAAAAAGCATGATGAATAATCAACAGATTTCATCAAATTTTCTAAGGGAGAAGAAATTGTACTTCTCCCTTATTTTTTTGTCAATCCGCTTTTGCAGCGCATTAAATATATTAAAAATCGTTCGGCACCAGGTTCCCTTTTTTGCTCAATTGGTGTGGTTACAATACATGAGAGGTCGTTTACAATTGACCGATCGATTCTCTGAAAATCTGGTTCTTACGGAGTTTCGAAAAAGCAAAGCATATAAACATAATGGATTCTCCCGAAACCGGTGAATGTTTATCAAGGTAATCCATCAGCGACTCGTTCCGAAACTCCTGTTTGGGAATCCAAGGGGCATTGTAGACCATGTAAAGAACCAATAACTGAAGGATTACTTATCAAGCATAGTTTTTATTGACTTTTTCTCAAAAATTTAGTATAATGAAACTTTGCTTGATTAATGATGATTTAATTTTAATTGCGTTATGTCGATAACTAATTAAGATATAATCTATTACAGATGCGGGTAATTCTTTTTGATTCAATATGAAAAAGCGTGCTTCCGCATTCTGATTTGTGTGCGCGATTTACGACTGAATCTTAGTGAAAATGAGATTCAGCGCTAAACCGTATTGGCTGCTACTTAACCGTCAAAGGAACGAAATGAAAATTAGCTTTTTGCCCGAGTGGCTCAAAAATGGTTACTTGAAGCTCTTGACGCCAATTATTGATCAATTTATTCGATACAAACTAAATCCGAATTGGTTTACGACGATAGGTTTAATTTTCAGTGTGGTTGCTGCCTACTTTTTTGCAATAGGGCGGCACAGTATGGGCGGCGCGATATTTTTATTGGCAGGCACCTTCGATATCATTGATGGCAAGGTGGCGCGCGCAACGGGTCGTGTTACCAAATTCGGTGCGCTCTATGACTCGACCCTGGATCGCTACGCCGAACTCATAATCTTCTTTGGGCTTATTTATTACTTTGTACAGCCCAATCCCACCGATTTCAAATACCCTGAATGGTCTTTCACGCTTTCAATTGCAACCGCGGTTGCAATCGGTGGTTCGGTGATGGTGAGCTATATTCGAGCCAGAGCCGAAGGATTGGGATTGGAATGCAAAGTCGGATTGATGCAGCGACCAGAGCGTGTAGTCTTTCTAGGCGTAGGCGCGATCTTTCATCAACTCACATTAATTATCGCCATTTTGTTGATCGCGGTGTTATCGAATCTAACCGCTATTCAGCGACTGGTTTATCTCAGAAAACAAGCGAAGGGTAAATTAGTAGAATCAACCCGGCTGTAAAAGGATTATCTTTTCAATTACATAAACTTTAATTTTACCAGGATTTCCTCATGTTACGCACAATGTGTAAATCCAAAATTCACAGGGTCACTGTTACCGACGCAAACCTGAATTATGAAGGCAGCATCACAATCGATAAATCATTAATGGATGCCGCAGACATGCTTCCTTTCGAAAAAGTCCAGATTGTGAATATAAATAATGGAAGCCGCGCTGAAACTTACGTAATGCAAGGCGCGCCAAATTCAGGGACGATTTGTATGAATGGAGCCATTGCCAGGCTGGCGCAGAAAGGTGATCTGGTGATCATTATCTCTTATGCAATGTTCACCGAGGACGAGTTGCAGCAATTCAAACCCAAAATCGTGTTTGTCGACAAAGAAAATAAAGTGACCACTAAATAATAATATACTTAATATGTTAACTAAACGTTATGGAGGCGAGAGTTTCGGAGATGAAAAAAGCAACGATTGAAAATCCGGAAGGCAAACTGGGTGTACTCCTGGTCGGGCTGGGTGCTGTAAGTACTACTTTTATTGCCGGTGTAGAAGCCATAAAAAAAGGCATCGCCAGACCTATTGGCTCACTAACCCAGATGGGCACCATTCGACTGGGAAAACGAACGGAGAAAAGAATTCCGAAAATCAAGGACTTTGTGCCGCTCGCTGATTTACATCAATTGGTTTTCGCTGCATGGGATATTTTTGAAGATAACAGCTACGAAGCAGCAGTAAAAGCCGGCGTTCTGGAAAAAGATCTAATCGATCAGGTAAGACCTGAATTAGAAAAAATAAAACCGATGAGTGCCGTCTTCTCACAGCAGTATGTCAAAAAGCTATCCGGAACAAATGTGAAAAAAGGCAAAAATAAGTGGGAATTAGCACAGCAACTTATTAAGGATATTGAGACATTCAAGGCTGCCAATAACGTAGACCGCATGGTGATGATTTGGTGCGCAAGTACCGAAGTATTTATGAAGCCATCTGCCGCGCATCAATCTATCGAACAATTCGAACAGGCACTTAAAGCCGATGATCCGGCAATTCCACCCAGCATGGTTTATGCGTATGCAGCAATCAAACTCGGCATTCCGTACGCAAACGGAGCGCCGAATCTGACCATCGATATACCTGCCCTGGTTGATCTCGCAAACCAGTATAAAGTACCCGTTGGCGGAAAAGATTTTAAAACCGGTCAAACGCTGATGAAAACGATATTGGCTCCGGGACTTAAAGCCAGATTGCTGGGATTGAATGGTTGGTTTTCTACCAATATCCTTGGCAACCGGGATGGTGAAGTTCTTGATGATCCCGACTCCTTCAAAACGAAAGAAGAAAGCAAATTATCAGTATTAGAATATATTTTGCAACCACAGCTATATCCCGAATTATATTCCAAATTCTATCACAAAGTCCGCATCAACTATTATCCGCCACGAGGCGACAATAAAGAAGGCTGGGACAATCTTGACATTTTCGGATGGCTGGGTTATCCGATGCAAATTAAAGTTGATTTCCTCTGCCGAGATAGCATTTTAGCTGCACCAATCGTCCTTGATTTAGCTTTATTTCTCGATTTAGCCGCCCGAGCAAAAATGAAGGGTATTCAGGAATGGCTTTCATTTTATTTTAAAAGTCCCATGCATGGGGAAGGTCTCTATCCTGAACACGATATTTTCATTCAGCTTATGAAATTGAAAAATACATTGAGGTATCTAAAAGGGGAAGAATTGATCACGCATTTGGGACTTGAATACTACGATTAAGCATTTTTTCAAGGACTATAATTTGTCACAAAGTTCCCCTTTACAATCAATTTTAAAAACATCACTGCCAGCGGTAATCGATCTATCGTCTCAGACGATTATGTGGACGATTGAAGCAATTTTGATCGGACAATTGAGTGCCGCCGCTTTCGCCGGCGTTGGAACAGCCAATCAGTTGCTTGTCGTCATCCTCACGGTGCTCATTACTTTCATCGTCGGGGCAACATTGCTGATTACACGCATGATCGGTGCCGGCGAAAAATACCAGGCAAACCATATCTTCGGGCAAGCCCTGATGATTGGGATGATGCTGTCAATTGTGATCGGCGGCGTGCTATATTTCGGTGCCCCCCTGTTCTTTAAAATTATTCGGGAATCTGAAAGCTCTCAACTTGCGAACAGCATGACCACAAAAGTCGCGGCATCCGCTGGCATTACCTATATTCAAACGCTGACTCTTTTTTTTCCCCTTATTATTACCAATTTCATCGCTATCGGCATAATCCGCGGAGCCGGTGATACACATCTGTCGATGCTGGTGAATATCATCATTAATGGCTTGAATCTGCTGCTGGCACCAAACTTGATTTTCGGTTGGCTCTGGCTGCCGCGCCTGGAAGTGCAGGGAGCAGCCCTGGCAGCAGGAATCTCGCATTCGGTGGGCTTCATTGTCACCCTTTATATTTTAAGAAGCCATAAATCGGTATTGTTCCTTTCATTGAAGGAATTGACCACTCCTAATTTTGAAACCTCCAAACGATTATTTAAAATGGGGGTGCCAACTACTATCGAGCAGATGGTCTGGGCGAGCGGGATGCTATTCGTTACAAGCTATGCTGCACTTTCCGGTATTACTGTGTTGGCAACACATCAAGTATTCGTTCGCATTCAAGCCGTACTGTCAATGGCATATCTGGGATTGGGAATGGGTGCGATGACGCTGATCGGCAAAAACATCGGTGCTGAAGAACACCGACTGGCTGAAAGGATGGGACAGCTATCCGGAAGAATCGCCGTTGTTTTTGCGCTCTTCGTCGTAGCTATCACGATTGGCTTTTCTAAATCGCTTATTTCTATTTTCACCACTAATCCCGAAGTGCTTCGCCTGGGTTCATTCGCAATTGTGATGTTTGCGGTAACTCAAATCCCGAAAGCGTTTAATGGCGTGATTATCGGAAACCTGCGAGGCGCGGGCGATTTGAAGTGGGTGATGTGGTCAACCATTGTCGGCGTCATCTGTTTCGAAATTGGTCTCAATTGGGGCGTGATCTTATTCATTAAAAATCCAATGTATATTCTTTTCGCCCTCTGGGCGGTACAGGGCTTTGATGAAGCTGTTCGATCCGGATTCAATTTTTTCAGGTTCAAAGGTGGAAAGTGGAAATTAATCGATAATCTTTGAATCCGGGAATCCTCGCGTACTAACGGTAACGGAAATCAAGCGGAACCATCATGATTGCATGGCATCAGCCTGGCAGTCGCAATCTTTATGACCGGATCGCCCAATCGATGCCACCAGGATTCAATTTGAAATTTATTGCAGCGTCCTATGACACACATATTTAATGGCTAAACGAAATGCCCTAATTTCTTCTCCCTGAGCGGAGTCGCAGGGTGATAAATCCTTGTTAATACGTTATTATGAAAATGTCAGTTTTCGTTCAAGCACTATTTAGAGTCCGTCCGAAAAGTAAGCATTTAGCCCAAAAAGCAAGCGTTCGGGTTCTGGGGGAGCAGCGATTTTTAAACCGAACCGGTC
>JAFGMA010000200.1 GCA_016927835.1 Candidatus Zhuqueibacterota bacterium
CATCGAGGAATCGGGCGAACTCCATTTTAAGCTGCGCGCACCCTCCAGGAGCCGGAAAACGGTGAAAATCATCCTGGGTGTAACCCTGAAAAATATGAATGAAAAATTGATTAAAATGCGCGATAACGCCATCAGCATTGCGGTAATTATCGCGCTTTTTTGTATCAGCGCTGTTTTTATCGGTGTCCAGCAAATGACTGCTCCAATAAAGCAGCTTGTTGCTGCCATGAAAAAAGTTTCCAGCGGAGATTTATCCCATTTCGTCGAAAATCATCGCAAAGATGAATTGGGATTCTTAGCCGATTCATTCAACGAAATGATAGATAAGTTGAAATTATCGCAAGAAGAAATAAAGAACTACACTCAAATCCTTGAAAAACGCGTCAGCGACAGAACTCGCGAATTGAGGGAATCGGAGGAGAAATATCGCACGCTGTTCGAACATTCAGGCACAGCGGTTACGCTGATCGAAAATAACAAACGCCTCTTGATGGTTAATAAGGGATTTGAAATGTTGAGCGGGTATCCCAAGGCTGAAATCGAAGGGAAATTTACGTTGTCCAATTTTTTAATAAAGGACGATCGCGCCAAGATTAAGGAATATTATTTGGGCAGAAAAACAGGCTCAGAATCCGGCGTCCCGCGGAATTATGAATGTATTTTTGTTGATCGCTATGGTCGGCACAGAGATGTTAACCTGACAATGAGCACGATACCCGGTACCCGTTACTTTTTGGCTTCTCTGACCGATGTGTCCGAGTTGAAGCAACTGCAAAAGCGTTTAATGCGTTCAGAGCAATTGGCGGCAATTGGTGAACTGTCCGCCTCGATTGCGCATGAAATCAGAAATCCTCTGGGTGCAATAAATACCTCGGTCGGCATTTTGAAAGGCACGCTGAACCTGGACAGGCAGGATCAGGAGCTTATGGAGATTATTTGCGAAGAAGCCATGCGTTTGAAACGAATCACCGATGACTTTTTGCAGTTCGCGTTCCCCAAAACGCCTGATTTTAGACATAAGAATATAAATATCCTGCTTCAGGAAATTATGATACTGATGAAACATAAACTGGAAGGATGTATCCAGACAGAGATGGCGCTCGATCCGACGCTCCCGATGGTGCCTGTCGATGTTAACCAGCTTAAGCAAGTTATATTGAATGTACTGGTGAATGGGATTGATTCCATGAATGGCAGTGGCAAATTGACCCTCGCAACGCGATGCACACGAGACGCGAACCAGGAACCGCAGGCTGTCATTGAGTTGAGCGATACCGGGTGCGGAATTAAGGAATCTGAATATTACAAGATATTTCAGCCGTTTTATTCGACCAAAGAAAAGGGCGCGGGAATGGGCTTAGCGATTTGCGAGCGAATCATTCAAAATCATGGTGGTGAAATTAAAGTCGAAAGTGCAGTGGGCAAAGGAACAAAATTTACCATATTGCTGCCTTTGAAGGTATAGTTGGATATTTTAATTTCAAAATGAAATGATTCGGACAGGAATACCTGGCAAGTCTGCGAATGGTGGGTGATGTTGGTTTTTAATGATGCTGAAAATTTTTGCTCATTCAGCCCGCCGGTTGAAATTGAGATTTTTGTTCGAATAAACCCGCCCACGATTGCGTTAAAAGAGGAAAATAGAATGCATGATATTCTTTTGGTTGATGATCAGCAAAATCCGCGAAAAGCGCTTTCGATTCTGTTGAAGAAAAATGGCTACAATGTGCGGGAGGCACATGATGGCGAATCGGCGTTTGAAAAAATGCGGAATCATTTTTTTGATTTGGTGATAACAGATTTGAAGATGGAGCCCATAGACGGGATGCAACTCCTGAAAGAAGTGAAAAATCGCTACTCCACAACCGAGGTCATCGTCATTACCGCTTACGGGACGATTGAGAGCGGTGTTGAGGCGATGAAGTATGGCGCCTATGATTATATTACAAAACCATTCAACAACGATGAATTCCTGCTGTTGGTCAAACGAGCGCTGGAAAAAAAAGAGGCGATCCAGCAAGCAAAACACTGGCAGCGAGAATTTAATAATCGTTACAATTTCAAAAATGTTATCGGAAATGCCCCGCTCATGCACCAGGTCCTTAAACTGGTCTCGCAAGTTGCCGCAACTGAAAGTACGGTCTTGATTAGCGGAGAGAGCGGAACCGGAAAAGAGCTAATTGCCAAGGCGATTCATGCCAACAGCATGCGGCGGCATAAACCAATGATCACCATTAATTGCGGATCATTACCGGAAAATTTAATGGAAAGCGAATTGTTCGGGCATGTGAAAGGCGCATTCACCGGAGCCATACGCGACAAAAAGGGCATGTTTCAGGAAGCTGATATGGGAACGGCGTTTCTGGATGAGGTGGCTGAGATTGTTCCTCAGACGCAAGTCAAGTTGTTGCGATTTCTGCAAGAAGGAGAAATTCGGCGCATTGGCGATAACCACTCCACAAAAGTTGATGTCAGGTTAATTGCAGCCACCAATAAGGACCTGGAAGAAGAAATTCAAAAAGGGAATTTCAGAGATGACCTTTATTATCGGTTGAATGTGATACCAATCCGCTTGCCTGCTCTCAGGGAACGAAAAGAGGATATTCCGATTCTGATCAACCATTTCACACAGAAATATGCCCAAAAGCTCAACCGACCAGTGCCGAGGTTCTCTGCCGCGGCGTTGGCAATATTGGAGGATTATCACTGGCCCGGCAATGTTCGGGAACTGGAAAATTTTATCGAAAGAATTGCTACACTGACCAATAAAAATATCATTGAATTGGATGATTTGTCTTTCAACCATTCGAATCCCTTTAGAGATGTCATACAGCGGAGGCGCAACAACAAAGGACAGACGCTGGCAGAAATGGAAAAATCAGTCATCCTCGAAACGCTGGAAAGCTGCCAGGGCAATCAGAGAAAAACGGCTCAACTACTTGGTATTTCGACGACTACTATGTGGCGTAAACTCAAGCATTACGGCGTCGATCTGCAGAATATCAAGGCAAATTGAGACAAGCAGTGGCAGCTTGCACGGGGGCACAATACGCAATAATTTCAATTTGGAAATGAGAAAATTTCACTATGAAACACTTTGATTAAAAACCGGACGCCACATAACATCGAGGCTTATTATATAAATACTTATCCGACTGATATTAATTAAATTATGCAAGACAACCAAATTCAAATTCATCTGGTTCATTCTGGCACGTTTATTGAATAGATGAAGCGCATAAGTTTAAAATAAATTCTGAAAATAGTGGATCTGAAAACACTAATGCGCTGAAATTCTAGTTCCTCGGTTATTTACTCACGAACTCCGGTTTGGGAAGCGGTAGGATGCGTTTCCCATTTAAATCACCTGTCGTTGAGGGATGACCAGAAATCAATCGCAAGATTGTCAGAAAGCCAAAACCAGCAATGAAAAAAATACTCGTAGTTGACGATAAAAAAAATGTTCGCATTTCGCTTGGAATCGGATTAAGGAGAGAAGGCTATCAGGTAGATGAAGCAAGTGACGCCATCGAGGCAATCATGAAAATGGAACTGACACATTACGACGTTTTATTGTCGGATGTAAAGATGCCGGTCATAAGCGGCATTGAGCTGGCAAATACTGTTGCCAAGCTTTACCCCGGTGTGAAGACCATTTTGATGTCGGCTTATGATTTTAAAGAATTTGAGGAATTAGAAAGCGAAGTTCCAAAGCTATCAAAGCCTTTTGAAATGATAGATCTGTTGAATCTTCTTGATAACGAGCCCAATCCCTTTGAAATTGTGACGTAATCTCATCGCATCAGAACGTGTTCGGAAACCAGTTTATTGGCTATTAATAATTCGTTTTTTTTAATTGTATCAATCTGAAACGTTTGTTAAAACCCAATTTTCCGCTCAAGCTGCAAAAGGGGGTGATGAAAAAAGTTTGAGCCAACTGAAGTGATCCTACTCTGAATGATGTCTAAACGAAACCCGTTGTATTAAAAAGCAAGTGATGGATAATTTTGTGATGCCTTAACTTTGGGTCTTGGAGCGAGTCTCCCGCAGATGCCTTATCTGCGGGAGACCAATTTCCACTCACGTTTCAAACATGATGCATGTCTGTTGATTAATACACGTCTTTCGGTTGGGCAAGGGACATAATTAAATGAATGACTAATTTTATCAATCATGTATGCTTTAATCACAATTAAGGGGAATTACAAATGGGACAACAACAGCTCTTATTACTCGTCTTAGCTGCTGTCATCGTTGGTGTTTCTGTGGTTGTCGGAATCAACATGTTCAGCCAGAATGCTTTAACCTCCAACATCGATGCTGTGAAACAGGATTGTCTGTCGATTGCAGCCCGGGCTCAGGAATGGTATCGCAAACCCGCCGTATTGGGCGGTGGCGCACATTCCTTCTCCGGACTTACGTTTGAAGACCTTGGCTATGGCTCCGGTCTGACAACTTCGTACACCAACGAGCACGGCACGTTCACCATCGATCCCACTGCCGGTACTTCGATCGATATCAGTGGTGTCACGGTGGAAACAGATGGTAGCGGTGCAACCTGGACTGTATCCTATTCAACCGTAACCTCCACCTCGATGGGAACGCTGGCTGTAACACAAACAGCTTCAGGTGGTTAATAACAGTAAATAAGTTCGCAAAACGAGCCACCCAATTGGGTGGCTTTATTTTTATTCACACCTATTAAATTCGGATCCGGGAGAAATGCAGGAATTTCGGTACATAGGTTTAAGCCTCGCAGGTAAACCGATTCAGGGAACGCTTTACGCTGAAAATCGATGGGAGGTCAAGCGAAAGCTTCAGGAAATCGTAAAAGAACATAAAATTAATATCAATCAAATCCAGAAGAAAAGCACTTTTATATATAAAGTCCGCAAAGGAAATGAAAGAGCCATCATCGGAGAACAGCGAGCTTTCACGCGTGCGGAAGTGCAACGCGCTCTGCTCAATATGGGCTTCCAGATCATTTCTATTCGCAAAAATATTTTCAACTTCAGGGCAAAAGTACCTATTCAGGAAATAGTGGTTTTTGTGAGTTTGTGTGCAGACTTATTGCGCCAGAAATTTCCGTATGATGAAATTTTGCAACTGCTTGCAAATGATACTGACAACCGTACATTAAAAGACACGATACGGGAAATTCATAAGGATTTGAAATTAGGCAAGGAGGGTTTTCAGGTTTACGGAAGGCATTCAGACGTTCTGGGCAAATTTACTGCTCACATGTTAAGCATCGCCTCTACAAGTGGTAATATGGAGCAAGTTTATCAGAGTACTGCAAAATATTTAACCCGTGACGCCGATTTTAGAAAGAGCATTCGCAGTGCGTTGTTCATGCCGGCGATTGTGCTGGTGGCAATTATTGCGACATTCATCTTCTATTTGATGTATATTTTCCCCCAGATGACCGGGATGCTGACGAAATACAATGTCGATATTCCGCCCATGACACAAGCTTGTATCGACTTGAGTCAATTCCTGGCGCACAATTTCCTGTGGTTGCTGGCGGCGATTATTTTTCCGACTATCGCAGCGATTCAGTACTTTCAAACTGCTAAAGGAAAGGTTGTGCTGCATCGGCTCATTCTTTCCTTGCCCGTTATCGGTTCATTGATGCATAAATCCAGCATTGAAATTTTCGCCAGGGTCTTCTATGCGCTTTACAGCGGTTCGGGCGAAAATATCAACGTGATAAAAACTGCGGCTGAAGCTTGCAGAAATTCATATATCGAACAGAAGATAAAGGATACGGTGATTCCCACTATGTTGCGTGAGGGCAAATCGTTCACCGAGTGCCTCGATAAAACCGGTGTTTTCCCCGCGAATGCGATTCATCGTTTCAGAACCGGGGAAGAATCCGGAACGCTCAGGGAATCGGCGCTGCAATTAGCAGATTATTATGAAAAAGAAACAACATATAAGATGACCCGTGTGGTAGATATTGTCAATTTATTTGTGTCGATTTTAGTTACCATATTGATCCTGGTTCTAACCTTCATCTCGTCTGAAATCGGCTTTGTTTCTCCTGCCACTGGTCCGGGTTCGAAGTAGTGCCTGAATGAAAAGCAACATCTTCATGCTGAGCGGAGTCGAAGCATGACCTAAAAACAATGATTTACAATCCTTCGACTCCGCTCAGGGTGAAGAAATATGGGCTTTTCGTTCAGACTCTAAGTAGCTTTTATCAAGAACGCTTGAATACAGACCACAATTTATCGATGCAAAGCATATAAATGGAAATATGCATCCGTTTAAATGAAAAATAGGCTTATACCAGGGGGGCATAGTCAGAATGGCAAAAACGTATAACAGAATTATCGATCATCTGATCCAACAAAACATTATCTCCGAAGAGCTATGCCAGGAAGCGCTTAACACAATAAATAGTCAATATATCAGCGGAAATAAAAAAGCGGCAACTGCTCAGGAATTGTTAGAGATACTGGTCAATGATTTCAAGATTGATCGCCATATTATTTATCGGGAAATTTCCCGACTTTATGCATTCAAGGAAATTCAAATCGATGCCAATTCGCTGAATGAAGAGCAACTGGAGTTTATCCGAAAAATATTTTATGACTATTCGGATGAAACACGCAATAAATTAGTTCAAAAACGGGTGTTGCCTTATAAGCAGCATCATTCCAATCCCAATATTCTCATTTTTGCAACTGCTACGCCGATTGATCGCGAAATCTATCCCCTGATCCACCAGACCAAGGATTACAATCAATTTGAGATCGCCTATGCACGTCAGGAACTGATTGACGCGCTCATTGAAAAAATATCGTATTATCAAAACGATTTTTTATCCCAGATTGAAGAATCGCTGCATAACATCGAAATCCCTGATGATGCAGAGTCGGAAACACTTGATGAGAGCGCGCTCGATGCTGAAATTAACCGCAGCATGCTAACCAATCTGATTGAAGGTTGTCTGATAGAGTCTGTCAAACGCGGCTGCAGCGACATTCACATCATCCCAAAAGATGGAAATATTACAGAATTCTATTTCCGCATAGATGGCAAATTGCAATTATGGTATTCTCAGGACAAGGTGAAGCCTGAAGCCGTCGCTGCTGTAGTAAAAGACCGATCAATGAATATCGACCGCTTCGATCGCTCGGTTGCGCAGGATGGCTATATTCAAAGAAAAATAGAAGGCTGTTACATTCGATTCAGGGTGTCGGTGCTGCCGATTGTGACCGGAGAATTCGCTCGCAGGTTCGAGAGTATCGTAATCAGGGTTCTGGATGACAGAAAAGTGATTACCGATCTCACTGATCTCGGTCTTCAAAAACAAGCTGCAAATGATTTCACCAAATCAATTGCACAGCCACAGGGAATGGTTATTTTAACTGGACCAACCGGGAGCGGAAAAAGCACCACGCTAGTTGCCGCATTGCACTATGTAAAAGATCCATCGAAAAATATTTTAACTGTAGAAGAACCGGTAGAATATATGATTTCAGGGACGCGCCAAATTCGCCTGAGTCCAAAATTGAATTTTGATCAGGCATTGCGTTCAATTCTTCGTCATGATCCGGATGTGGTAATGGTCGGCGAAATGCGCGATTTGAAGTCCGCAGAAATTGGTATTGCCCTGGCAAATACCGGGCATTTGACATTTTCCACGCTTCACACAAATGACGCACCAAGTGCAATTTCGCGGTTATACATGCTTGGCGTCGAGCCGTTTCTGCTCGCCAATGCGATAACGCTGATCATGGCGCAGCGGCTAGTGCGAAAATTGTGTCCGAAATGTAAACAACGAAATGAGGCGCCCGATTTGGACTCTATGTTTCGCCTGGGTTTCACTGAGGATGAACTCAAAAACTCGGTGTTTTACAAGCATGTGGGATGCAGTGAATGCTATAATGGCTACAAGGGAAGAATTGCAATCATGGAAGCGCTCTACTTCTCAAGAGAAATCAGGCAGCAAATACTTAAAGCGCGAGATGAAATCGATGAGGAGGCAATCAGGGAAGTTGCTGCTAAAAATGGCATGTTAAGCCTCAGGGCATCCGGAAGGGAGAGGATTAAAGAAGGTTTGACAACGCCGGAAGAGGTCATCAGCGCAACGACAGAACAATAATGTTTTTCGAAGTTACTGATTTGAATCAAAATATACAACATGATGCTTCGGTCGACTCTATATTTATTTTGGGTTGTTTTGTAATTTTGTGCCGGGAGCTTGTCATTTTGGAAGAATCTTTTGTCGGTCACGTAACATATTAAAAATTAACATCCTATTGGGAAATATAAAGGAATTCTCCTGAATGACAGTGGTGTTACATTTTAATCAATAATGAGTATGCATTCGAAACAAACACGATTTAAAAGAAAGAAAAAGAGGGTTCCATGGGAATGCGTGAAATGATTCTGGTTTTAGGTGCCATCTATTTTTTCTCGATGACCAGCCTGTCGATCAATCGATTTTGCGTGAGCAATACCGAAACCTTGATCCAAAATGAATTCGAATATCAAGCGGTATCGATTGCACAGAGGCTTATCGAGGAAGTCAAAACGAGACAGTTTGATGCTGATTTATCCTTTCCGCCATCCAGCTTTGATAGTCCGTATTCCATGGGCCATTCGAATATTGAGAGCTACCCCAATTTCAATGATGTTGATGATTATAATAACTTAAACGTCAATATAAATACTGCCCTGGGTGCTTTCAATGTTACCGTGCAGGTTTGTTATGTAGCTGAAAATGATCCGGATACGCGGGTGTATGTAAAAACATTTTATAAACGAATGACGGTAACAGTCAATAACAACTATATGTCGCATCCGATTACTTTAAAACATGTTTTTGCTTACTATGAGTTTTCATGAGTTTTCACTTTACTGCAAATGGAAGACAATTATGAGTTCATATCTGAATTTGATAGGCAGTTTTATCATCGGTGGCTTGCTCCTGCTGGCAATAAATCGATTTTACTCCGGAATGCAGCGTAGCTCGTATGAAAAGCTGCTAGATGACATAACCAGTCAGCATACAGCAGAAATTACAGAGCTTATTGAGTTTGACTTCAATCGAATGGGGCTACACGTATCGCACAATACCAACGCGTTGCTCGTTGCAGATTCGAGCCGGATTTTCTTTCTCTCCGATAACAATTCAAATGGCGCTGTTGATACAGTAAAATACATCCTGAGCGATGTCAATGCAGCGAGTTCGACTGAAAATCCCAGGGATCGAATCCTTTACCGACTCATCAACAATCAAACACAACAGGATGTGGCTTTAGGCGTGACGGATTTTAAAATCAGATATTACGATTCCATGAGCTATCTCAGCAGCAATTTATCCCAAATCAGGACGTTCGATATTTCGTTGGCGGTCGAAAGCACATCAGCGTATGATAATCATTATTCCAGATGCTTCTGGCAAACGCGGATCACTCCGCCAAACTTGCTGCGGTTTTAACCATATATCTCGAAAGCAATAGACCAAAATCTTGGATAGGGATCAATTAAATCGGGGGAACTATAATGGGCAAAGCGTTACTGATCATCGCATTGGGATTTTCAGCCATCTTCAGCACGATGGCGTTGAACATGAGCAAATTCAGCCTGCGCTCGGTTGAAAGCACGGCTGATCATTTGACCTACGCCACCGCACGTAATTGCGCCACGAGCGGAGTTTATATGGCGCTTTCAAGATTGGCAATAGATCAGACCTGGCGTGCCGGCTTCCAGTCGAAGGATTTATCTTCAGGCACCTTTTCGGTAAATTTGCAGGATTGCAATGACGATCCATCGCTGTCAAGCATGGAACTGCGGATCATTTCCGACGCCACGTCCGAAAATGTTACCAAATCGATTACCGTCGTTCTCGGCTTGCCACCCGACATTGCGGACCTGGCAGTCTTTTGCACAGACACGATTCGAAATGTTACAATCAAGGATGAAAGCGGCAATCCGGATCCTTCACTGGCTGTGATGAATGCGCCGGATATGCTGCCTTTTGATAAAGACGGTTTGGTATCGCTGGCTATTAGTCAGGGTCACGTTCAAATTGGTGATTATTCGCCGCCTGATAATTACCCCAATGGCAACTTTTATTTTGACGTGGTCAACAAAATTCCCAACGTGACTCATGTTACAGGCGATTGCACGTTTGCAGGGGGCAGAACCGTATACGGAATTTATGTTGTTGAAGGCAATGCGGTGATGAATGGGAGCGCCAGGCTTTATGGGGTTATTTACATCCCCAATCCAGGTTCTATCGTTATCCATGGCGGGGGCGTCCCGAGCGAAAGCAGCATTTACGGCGGAATTTTCGCCAACGGATATGTGGACGGCACAGGCAATCATATATCCGTGCGCTATGACAGCGATTATATGGCGACTTTCGGACAATTTCAAACCGCTAAAAATCTTTACATTGTAAGTTGGACAGAAACACCCAATAGCTGAATTTAACAGGGCGATTGAATCATGACGTACACGCCGCAGGAAAGTGAAACCGACATTAAAGCCATCCTCGATAAGATTGTGGGACAAATCCCGAAGGTCGTATTCGGAAAAGAGCGACAGGGATACATCGGGCGGATTCTCGATGCGCAATCCGAGGATATTCGAAATATTTTGAAAAGACAGCTCGATACCTTTCTGATGCAAATGGAACAGAAAGAAGCATCAGATATAGATCTGGGAGGAGCGGGATGCAAGGAGTATATCTGGTTTCGCGTATATGGCATCAAAAAACCGGAGCCGCGTTTGGGAGCGTTTAATCTGGACGAAACCGATATTTTGATATTTAATATCCTGTCCAAAGAAGATCGGGAATTTCTGTTTAAAAATCGTTTCGTCGACTTTTCATATACCATCCGGGATCAGGATGAAAGAACTCGATTTCGGGCAACCGTATATTTTGAACTCAACCACCTGGGCTTGAATATGCGCCGGATTTCGAATGCAATCCGTCCGTTTAAAAACCTGGGATTCCATGACGAAGTCACCAAACTTCTGAGCCTGAAATATATCAAGCACGGATTGGTTTTAATCACTGGTGTCACAGGATCCGGCAAAAGCACCACACTTGATACGATTATCGATGCCAATAACCGTACAACCAATGCTCATATTGTCATTATCGCCAATCCGGTCGAATATGTACATGATTCCAAGAGATCGGTTGTGAGACATAGGGAGATCGGGCGCGATGTGCTCACGTTTAAAGACGGAACCATACAATCATTAAGGCAAGATCCGGATATCATTGTCCTTGGAGAGGTGCGGGATCCGGAAACTATCGCTACTGTGCTTGAAGTTGCCGACTCGGGGCATAAAATTTTTACCACATTGCATACATCTTCAGCGACTGAGAGCATCGACCGTATCCTGGGCGAAACACCTCCTGCTGAACAGACGCGAATCCGCGAGAGACTGGCTGATGTTCTGATCTGCGTCATCTCTCAAAAGCTGGTTCCAAGCCTCGACAACAGGCTTGTTCTGGCAAAAGAAGTGTTGATCGCCACACCGGCAGTCAGAACGGCTATCAGAAATAATCACACCGATGAAATATACCAACTCATTTATCAATCCAATCACATTGGTATGATAACAATGGAGCAGGATCTTGTAAATCTTTTACGTCAGGAAAAAATATCGTACCAGGATGCATACAGCAATGCAAATAATAAAAAACGTTTTGAAGACCTGGTAAAATATTATAAACCTTGAGAGGCGTTATGCGAAAGGAAGCCGTAGGCATAGCTATTAACGGGCGGGATATTAAAATCGCCCATATCTACAGGGATAAACAAAATCTGGCTGTTGATTTTTTGCAGAGCGCAGAGCTTGTCGCTGATTTGGAACAAAAATCTCAAAAAGGCGAAGTTGAGACCGCAGAACCGGCTTTCGGAAAAGAGGAAGCGGATATTTTTGCCATCGAAGAGCCGTATGAAAAAAATCAACAGAATGATCAGGAAGCCGAGAACGAACGCAGAAATACAAATATTATTCATTCCCTCCTGAGAAAATTCGCTGTCCGAAAATGTCGGCTTGGATTCAATATTTCGCCCATCAATGTCAGGTACCAGGAACTGGATTCACATCTGGACTATGATCGTAATGTGTTCAAAGGCACCCTTCTGGAAAAAATTGAAAAATGGAAACAAGGATTTAATGCTCTGGACAATGTTTCGGTTATTACGCGCAGAGATGGCACGCTTTGCAATGTAATTTCCGAATCCGTAAGTCCGCCTATTCTGACGATTCTGGAGCAGCTCAATACTTTTTTTAACGGAAATCTGTATTTGGCGCTCATGGACCCGAATGAAGTCTCGCTGGTCAATCTTGCCCGAAATAGCTATAATTTCTCGCTGGACGATGAAATTTCCGCAATCATTGAAATCGAAGATAATTTCAGTAGAATTATCTTCATCAAAGGCGGAGATCTGTATACGGTTTCACCCCTTATCACAGAAAGCGAATCATTCGATGCCAACAGCATTATTTTCAGCAAGCTGATTTATGAATTGGATAATCTGAATATCTCCGAGTTAACCAATATCCTGCTTGCCGGAAAAGCGAGTACATTAACCACCAAAACTTTTTTTGAAAAGAAATTCCCGAACTCGAGAGTTGGCTTCATTATTTCTCAACCACTGGCAGAGAATCTTTCGGTCCAATATACGCGGGAAAATCTTTCGGAATATGCACTCCCAATCGCCATGGCGTGGAAAGTACTGGACTCCAAAAATCAAAGCTTCATCCCGACAAATCTGCTCCCATCACAGATTATTGACCGGCAGAAAGTCCTCAAGTTGTCGCTCGTGAGTTATACAATGTTGGGATTGTTAGCATTCACAGCTTTTTTCTTCGCGTGGCAAATTGCAAAAAAAAACCTGGAAATCAACTCCCATGAAAGAAAAAATTTGGTTCTGAAAGAGCGAATCAGCAGCAGCGAAAAAACCGTCAAACGCGTGCAGGATATCGATCAGGAATTAACCCGATTAAAAAAGCGCCTCGCCCTTTCCGACAGCCTGAGTCGAGGCTCCGGAAAGCTTTTAGCGTTTCTGGAGCAACTCAACCTGTGCGTATCAGAAATTAAATCGGTCTGGATAGAAGAAGTGCAGACAACCGACTATGGATTTAAGCTGAAAGGAGTCGCATTGCGTCGCGCTGCCGTGCCTGAAATTTCCCAAGCACTCGGGAGGGCGAAAATAACCAGACTATCACGCACTGAAAAGGATAACAGCAGAGCGTTCGTTTTCGAAATGGAAATAGATTGGGAAATTGATATGTTCAGACAACCTGTCAACAATTCCGAGGATTCCAATAGTATCATTCCACAATATACGGATAATATACTGGATGAACCTGAGCCGCCGAAGCGAAATATACCGAAGCAGCGTATGGAACCGGATTTGAGTGATTTCCCTTACGATGAAGAATCGGGCGCACACTCCCAAATAAACTACAAGCAGTCAAAACCCATCCGACGGGAAGGCATCAGTTTTAAACTCCCGCAAGACAGGAACACCCACAACGATGACCAAGCTAATAATTTTGTGAGAGATGAGTGGCAGAGCGATGTGGGCACAGCACCGGACGGATCGGCAAAATCCAGCGATGAGACCAGCTTCACAGATTATGATCAAGCGGAATCGCGCTCGAAGGATTATTCATATTATATCATCCGTATCAGCGCCCATGCCTGTAATTTTACCGCCGAAAAGGAGATGCAATTATTTAAAGCAAGTGGCTTCGATACGTATATTACTGTCCTCCCCAAATCAAGCCGTGCCATACCGTACTCAGTATGTTTCGGCAGATTCTACACCCATAGCGAGGCTCAACAAGCTGTGTCCCATTTGCAGCGTGCCATACCGCGAAAATACAAAATTGTCGGCATGAATCCCAAAAGCCGCGACAATCATCAAGGAATGAATTCCGGGGACTATTCGAAGTCAATTTCGGCGACGGCGGCTAGTACGCATGATAAAAATTCCAGGACGCTTCCATATTTACAGCATTTAACGTATTCATCTGTGGCTGAAGATGGCATGGATCCGGCAAAAATGTCTGAGGATAAAAAAGCCATCCTTCGGATTGAAGCGCCATCGGGTGCATCGTCGCCTTCCGGTACGATCGTCCGGCAACCGGAATGTTATACAATTCGGATTAGTCCCCATAAGACGCAATACACCGCGGAAAAGGAGATCGAGCTTTTCAGCGCCAAAGGGTACGATACGTTTGTCACCACCTTTCCGCTTATGACTCCCGATATTCCATTTTGGATTTGCTATGGGGAATTTACTTCGTTATTAAATGCCAAAATAATGCTTGAAGAATTAACTGCTGTCGCATCACGAGATTATGATATAGTAGGGATCAGCAAGGAATCTCCGGGCAGCAACGGAACTAAAAATTATTAATTCCTAAAATTGAACGACTATGTATGCAAGAAGAAACAGCATCACTATTGCGATACTCTGGCTGGTACTCCTGGTTATCGGTGTAATCTGGTACAATAGCGAGAGCACGGAACTGGAAGAGATCAGAAACGAAACTGACGACCTTACCAAGCAACTCGATGGTTCTCTGGAAGTCATTCAGGCACTTGCTACTGTCGAGCAACAATATGCATCTTTAAGATCGAACTGGAGCCTGGCGCCCAAAAAAATATTTTCAAAGGATGAACCGTCTTTCACATTGTATTATTTGAACTGGCTGATAAATACCTATGATATCACCCTGGATTTTGATTTTATCCTGGAAAATATGAAGGACGGGGATGATATTGCTGTTTTCAATTTCATATTGAGTGGCGAGGGTGATTATCAGGACATTTATCGATTGATCTGGTATCTGACAGAACATCCTTTGCTATATAAAATTGTATCATTCAATTTGAGGCAAAAAAGAGATTATTCGGATCTTCTTGAGTTTAAGATGCAAATCCAGGGATTTTCGCAAACCCAAAAGATACAAACAGATGATGAATTTAACTTCGCGAGTATGAAACAAATGGAGTATCTCGGCTTATTCTACGATGTATTCCGGTCCCCCCAAATAAGACCAAAGCCGACAGTATCTCAAAATCCGGTGAAAAAAATAGCACCGCCGCGCGAGACAAAATCCCAGGATGAAGGGCTTGTCGACATTCATCAATCTTCCCTTCAAGCGGTGGCGAGTGGCAAGGCATATTTCCGGGATAAGGGCGGAAAATTGATAACGCTAAAAACAGGCGACCGCGTACGCACTGGACGTTTGATAAAGATTAACCAAAAAACAAGCGAAGTTGAATTCATTCTCAAAGTAGGAGGGGGGACAAAAAAAGTCATATTTGGATTAGGTTATAAGAAATAAAATCAGGAACAAATCATGAATTTGATCTCCAATTTCAGATACCATTCGTATTTAATCTCCATGCTGCTGCTGGTCGCGTTTCTTCAGCCGGGTCTCCGCGCTCAGGAAGGAACATACCGAAATTATGCTCCCGAAGAATATATTTCTTTAAATCGCGATCTGACTCTGGATGCGGCGCTCGAGATTATCAATCAACTCAGTCAGAAATACGAAAATCGACTCATCCTTGATCCCGAAGAAAGAAAAAGCAAGATCGGGGTCGTAGTAGATAATATGCATTGGAAACGCGCACTTGAATACATTCTGCGCTCTAACCTGCTGCGCTACGAAACGCACCCTCGACACTATGAAGTCATCCCGATGACCGAACAGAAAGCTACGCCCCAGGCAACGGAAAAAGTCACTTTCGGCACCAGAGAAATTGAAATCAAGGCGATTTTCTTCGAAGCCGATCAGCAGACATTGTCAGAAATCGGTATCGACTGGAGCACTCTCAAAGATGGCAAAGTAAAGATTAGAATCGACTCAAAAAATACCACATCTGTAACAGAGGAGATTTTTTCGGTTGCCGGACGTTTCTCAGCCGCTGCCTGGGAAGTATCATCGCTGATTAAAACGCTGGAAACATGCAACAAGGGTCAGGTAATCGCCACTCCCCAAATCAGGATCATGGAAGATGAATCGGGCAAGATCAAAGTGGGCAAAAATTTCTTCCTCACAACCAAGGACTTCGCCGGAAACACCAGGTACAGTGAATATGAATCGGGTACCATTTTGACGGTTTTACCAAAAGTGATAAAAAAAGGTAGGTTCGCTTTTATTCACCTGGAAATTACTGCCGAAAAAAGCGATGTTGTGCCCAGCAGCGTGGGCGTTACCAAGAAAATTACCGAAGGCAAAACCCAGGTGCTCTTGCTAAATGGTGAAGAAACCGCTATCGCCGGACTGTTTTCAAATGAAATAGCAACGGTCCGCAAAGGGGTTCCGATTTTAAAAGATATGCCATGGTGGTTCATGGGCTTGCGATTTGTTTTCGGGTACAATTCACAACAAATAACCAAAAAAGAGTTGATTATTTTAATCAAAGCCAGAATCGTTCCCAGCCTGGTCTCGAGATTGAAGACGAAAATCACCAGGCAAAATTATTTGCTGAAGAGTCGGAAAGAATTCAAGCAACAAATGGATGAATTAAAGAAGCGCTGATAGTTTGAATCAGCCTGCAAGGCGAAATGATCGGTAGTCGGGGAGAAAAATCATTCTACGCTCATTTCGAAGCGCGGTTTATGATTGTGACCGGCAATGTGACTCAATTTCATCGAAGGATTCGAAACAGAGAGTCTTCATTTCCCGGTGAAACCCTGATTGCTGTTTTTGCTTTAGTGGCTTCAAAATTTTATGGTAAAATTCGAATACACGGAGAGTTGTAATATGAATAGATTGATTATATACATTCACATACTGCTGAGTTTTGCGATGCTGATGCTGAGTTGTGAAGATGACGGCAGCAAGGTTGTGGGATCGCTCGATCATGAAGTGCGATCATTCAAGGCGAGTGAACCGGAAATACTGGCTGACGGGATCTCCACCACCGATATTATCGCTGTCATCTACGACAAAGCTGGGGAACGCGCCTACGGGATGAAAGTTGCTTTCGAAACCACCCATGGCACCATCGATGAGTTTGCAGTTTCGGATTGGGATGGCAATGCAAAGTTGGTCTTAACCAGTGAAGCCAGCAAGACCGATTTGATAGCTCAGGTAACCGCAACCGTGGTGGATACTGCCCTGGAATCGCTTCCCAAAACGACGCCGTCGCCATACAAAATCGAATTGCGCGTTCCGGATCAAAAAGGTAATCCGATTATCCTCAAAAAGCCCACTGATAATACGGGAACAATCAATATCAAGTTTAAGGGCGTTTCCCTGGATGTTGAGGTGGATGATCCGATTCTCCCGGCGGATGGAATCTCCGAAACCACGGTTAGAATAAAGCTTCGGGAAACCACAACTCAGAAAGCGATTCAAAATGCCGAGGTTCGAATCGGCATCAAATACGGAAGCTCGATTGGCAGCGCCCACACAAATGCATTGGGGATATCAGAGGTTGAAATAAGGTCATCTAAGGAGGCAATAGATGATACCCTCACTATCGAATATGGAAAAGTGATTCGATCTGTCCTGAATGTCAGTTACCTGACACCTAAATTAAACCTTGCCACCGAGGTGGCGCAGGTTTTGGCAGACGGGCAAAGCAAAATTCAGGTGATCGCGACACTTCTCGCCCAAACCACCAATAATCCGGTGGTGGGTGCCAAAGTGAAATTTTCAACCACCGCAGGCATCATCCAGCAATCCGCTATTACAGATGAGTTTGGCAAAGCGAGAACCGACTTGATAGCTGGCAGCGAGCCGGATTCGGCGGTGAAGATTATCGCCACATTCCTGACACTGAGCGACACCACGACTATTGCGTTCGTTTCGATTGATGTCGGCGAATTAACGCTCACCGCATCCGAAGAACCACTCATTCGGAATGGGATCGCTCAGAAGCAGATCTTTGTGCACGCTTTAACCAAACTCGGGCAGCCTGTCAGGAATGGAATAATCCACCTGGCTGCCGATATTGGCAATGCACCGGAAAGCATCACAACCAATACGTATGGTGAAGCGACTTTTAATTTTACTGCCGATGCCGGGAATTCGGACGCAACCGCGACGATTACAGCTTCAATCGGCTCCGCCACTTCAACCCATACGATTCGATTGCTGGGTGTGGCGTTTGAAGTTTCGACAACGCCCGATTCTATTCCGGCGAATGGACTGGCGACTTCAAACGTCCGGGTTCATGTCAAGTATACGACAACCCATCTGGCGATTGCGAATCACGAAATCGGATTTTCAACCGATATCGGGACCATCCCTGCCAGCGCACAAACAGACGGACAGGGAGTGGCACTCGCCACGTATACCGCGAGCACAGCCACGGGTCTGGCGACGATAACGGTCTTCTGCGGAGAATTAACCCAAAACACACATATCCATTTGCTGCCCAATTATCCGCATACGGTTACATTATCAACGACCGCTGATCCACTCCTGCGAAACGGTATCGCCTCCCGGGAAGTCAGCTTGAAAGCCTTGAATCGATTGGGTCAGGCTGTGCCCAACGCAACCATCCAACTCAGTGCTGATATCGGAACTGTGCCTTCGAAAGTCATCACAGATTTGAATGGGAACGCTACCTTCGAGTATCTGGCGGATGCCGGCAATTCGGATGCTACAGCCATCATCACCGCCTCGAGCGGAGATGCACAGGCTACCCAGACCATCAAATTACTCGGTGTCACAATCATTGCGACGGCGAATCCGGATTCACTTCCTGCCAACGGCGTGGCAACATCCGAAATCCGGGTGCAGGTGAAATATACAACAACCCATCAAGCAATCTCAAATCAGGAAATTGGATTTTCAACCGATGTCGGGACTATCCCTGCCGAATCACGAACTGATAATAAAGGAATTGCCAGCGCCACATTTACCGCAAATACAACCCCGGGACAGGCACACATTTCAGTAGCTTATGGCAGCCTTACCAGGTACGTAACCGTGCACCTGCTGCCGAATTTCCCGGATGCACTTACACTATCTGCTGCAACTGAGCCGGTTCTTCGGGATGGGGCGTCAACCAGGCAATTCAGCCTGAAAGCGCTGAATAAATTGGGACAGCCCGTGCCCAACGCAACCATTCAACTCAGCGCTGACCGGGGCAAAGTGCCGGCGAAGGTCGTTACCGATTTAAGTGGAAATGCCAGTTTCACCTATACATCAGATGCCGGAACTGCGGATGCAACCGCCACTGTCACCGCAGCGAGCGGCGATGCCGGAGCATCGCAAACCCTCGATTTAACCGGTGTTAGCGTCACTATCATGGCGACGCCCGATTCCCTGCTGGCTGACGGTTCATCGAGTTCCCATATTCGGGTGATTGTCAAAAAAACGACTTCGAATGTCGGTATTCCCAATCGCGTCGTTGAATTTGCCACCACGCTGGGTGTGATTCACGCCACCGTGAATACAAATGAGCAGGGAGTCAGCGATGTCAGCTATTTTGCCGGTGACGTCCCCGGGACTGCGGTTATCACCGCCAGGGTCGGGATTATTACCAAAAGTGTGAATGTTCATCTGCTTCAAAATTATCCGGCTTCGATTACGCTGACTGCAAGTGATACGCCCTTGCTCCGGGACGGCATTGCATCAAAAGATGTGACGTTGAAAGCCGTTAACAAACTGAGCCAGGCGGTCGCAAATGCGACGATAAAACTCAGTGCCAACAAAGGCGCTGTGCCGGCAACGGTGGTCACCGACAAAAGCGGCAATGCCTCATTCAAATACATTTCGGATGCGGGCGCTTCCGATGATATTGCTACCATCACCGCCACCAGCGGAGAAGCACAGGCGTCGCAAACAATCGCCTTACTCGGCATAACGCTCACAGTGAAAACGACTCCCGATTCTATCCCCGCCGACGGACAGACAAAATCGACCATCCGGGTACAAGTAAAACATACGACAAGTCAAAAAGCTGTAACAGCCCATACAATTGGCTTCTCAACCGATACCGGCACAATTCCTTCGAATTCTGAAACAGATATTGAAGGAATCGCTGTTGCCAATTTCACCGCAGGTACTGTCCCGGGAGTAGCACACATTACAGTGTTTTGCGGAACTCTGACCAGGAACATAAACGTTTACCTGCTTCGCAACGTTGCCAACAAAATTATGCTGACAGTTGATAGTGAACCGATTTTGCGGGATGGTGTATCTTCAAAACAGATAAGCTTGAAAGCTTTACTACAATTAAATCAAGCGGCGCCGAATACGACGATTCAACTCAGCACTGACAGGGGCAAAGTGCCCGCGACTGTTGTGACAGACCTGTACGGGAACGCCTCCTTCAAATACACCTCGGATGCGGGTGCTTCGGATGCCATTGCAACAATCACAGCCAGCAGCGGAGAAGCGCACGCCTCGGGGACAATCACGCTGATCGGTCTGACACTCACGGTGACGGCAACGCCTGATTCCATCCCCGCTGACGGAGCCTCCATTTCCCGTGTGCGTGCGGAGGTGAAACTGACGACGACTAATGTCGGCGTGGCAAGACAGCAACTCACCTTTGCGACAACGTTGGGTACGATTCAAGCCACAGAACGGACAGATAGTTGGGGAGTTAGCGTGGTCACATTTTTTGCCGATATCCAACCGGGGACTGCGACAGTTACGGTTGCTTTGGGAACGATTTCCAAAAGCACACGCATTTTCCTGTTCGGCAATTTTCCAAAGACCATCACGCTCGAAGCCTCGCCCAATTTCATCTGGGTGAAAGGAGCCGGGAATGTTGAGCAAACAATTATTCGTGCCGTCGTACTCGGTGTCACCGGGCAGCCGGTAGGAAGCGGGTTCGGTGTCAAATTTACAATTGTCAACGGACCGAATGGCGGGGAACTCATTGAGCCTTCTTCTGTTTCATCCTGGGAAAGCGCAGTGATGCGCACTGTCAATGGTGTAGCGCAAGCCAAAATACTCGCTGGCACAAAATCCGGTACGGTGGAGATTCGGGCGGAATTGGTGGATCCGCCTTATAATGATATCTATGCCCAGCAGCCGATTCTGGTTATACGGTCGGGTCCGGCTTATATGTGGATCGATCAATCCGATCCGAATCGGGTAATTTCGCATGCGTCGCTGCTGGTAGAAGCCGGCAAACAAAATGTCGCCTTTGCGAATCCGGTGGAGAAAATCAGCGTGACCGCAGTGTTTGGTGATAAATATAATAATCCAATCGAACAGGGAACCGCCGTTTACTTCACCACCACCGGCGGAATCATCACGTCGGACGGCATAACCAACAGCCTGGGGCAGGCGAGCGCGACGCTTCAGAATTGCAATCCTTTCCCATATTTGAAGACGGATGATCCGAACCAACTCACGGCTCGATTCATCTCCAATCCCAATAATGAAAGCGTCTGGCTCGATCTCAGTATTCCGGATTTCGAGGGCAGCGAGATTGAAAACTCCATGGGAAACGGTGACAAAGTGGAAAATGATGGCGTCGCTGTGCTGTTGGCGC
This sequence comes from Candidatus Zhuqueibacterota bacterium, assembly GCA_016927835.1. GTDB lineage: Bacteria > Zhuqueibacterota > Zhuqueibacteria > Thermofontimicrobiales > Sulfurfontimicrobiaceae > Sulfurfontimicrobium. Next base: position 21,479 of record JAFGMA010000200.1, read on the forward strand.
ATACCTGGGGTCGCAATCAGAACAATGAAGTCGTAAAAGTCTGGGCGCCGGCGTTAATCGTTTTCAGCAGCCAGATTCACACGTTTACGGTGTCCACGGATAAATCCACCCTGGACATCGGCGAATATGCGAACATATCCATCCGCTTATATGACATCCATGGCAATCCCGTGGCAGCCGGCTCCAATTTATATGCCACCACCACTAAAGGCGAATTGTCAGAGCGAATACTCATGCCAGACGCTGGGCATTATGGCTATGGGGCGACGTATTTCACTACCCAACTCACCAATAATCTCAATCCAATATCAAGCGTCGCTGGGATAGCCGTTGTTACCATCGTCTTGAATAGCCCAAATGGATCCGGGAAACTGACCGTGCCCATTAATCTCACATTGAATACCAATTAAAAACAACAGACTGCGCAATCGACCAACTAACTGAACGGGGCTGTAATGTGCCACGCACTCGCGAGGGTGCGTGGCACTGTTGTCAGCCAGGCTCACACGCTTCCACATTTATCAAAAAACACGAATTCAGACCGGGGATGAACCAATCGGGGCGCCGCCATGGGAATTTTATCAACAGCGAATTCGCATCAATGTGTGCCCAGACGTAACAATCTGTCGCCCGGGTCTTCGAGCTCGCGGCTATGCGCCCATATCTTAAAAAAATATTGATTCTTTGCAGCAAATGTATTACATTTAATTTCGCAGCTTTTTCAGGTTTCGACAAGCAGTTGCTGAATATTGCCATGTCCGGACTCAGTTGAATGTTTCCTTTTGCAATGCGTTTGGCAGGGCAAATTTCTAATTGCCAGCCGGATGCCCATAAAAGGCGTTGTTGGCATAAATAAATTATTGTCAGAATCCTCGTCCAGATTCAGACTGGTGACAGACGCAGCACTCGATCCGCACTTGCACAACCGAATGAGTTTGAGATTGAATGAGACATCGTAATTCATGTTACATCAAAAGAATCCTCTTCTGGCTCTGCATCATCCCCACGTTGCTGCAAGCGCAGTACTCCGCCGATTGGCTTGACAATCACGTGGATTATAAAATCCGCAAAATGAAATTGCTGCGGAAAAATGAGCAACTTACCACTCAAAATCAAACCCGATTTGATGTCACCTATTACGGATTGAACCTGGCATTGTCCGTCGAAAAAAAGACAGTATCGGGTTTTGTTGAACTGCGTGCCCGCGCCCTGGTCGATGCCCTGGACCGGATTGAGTTGAATCTCAACGATAACATGGCAGTGGAAAAGGTACTTGCCCGCAACCAGACACTCGAATTCACCCATGCGAACGGATTGCTTAAAATTCAGCTCGCCCAACCATATTCTGCCGGAGAAACTTTCGCCATCACAATTCATTACGGCGGTCAGCCGCAAGCCAACGGCTTCGGATCATTCAATTTCGATCAGTTCAACAGCCGTCCCATGATCTGGAGTTTGAGCGAGCCCTTCGGGGCACGGGATTGGTTCCCCTGCAAGGATATTCCTTCCGATAAGGCGGATTCCGCCGATATAAAAATCACGGTTCCCAAAGAGCTGATCGTCGCGTCCAATGGAACCTTGAAGGAAATCATTTATGATGGCGATGTCGCCACCTATTGCTGGTATGAACGCTACCCCATTTCAACCTACCTGATTTCAATTGCCGCACACGAATATCATACGTATTCCGATTATTATGTCTATTCTGAAACAGACTCCATGGAAATCCAATTTTATGTCTTTCCCGAGCACCTGGAGAAAGTCCGTGAAAATTACGCCCGAACCGCTGAAGCGATTGAATATTTTTCAGAGATATTTGGTCCATATCCGTTTCTGTCTGAGAAGTATGGTCATGCTGAATTCCTCTGGAGCGGAGGCATGGAGCATCAGACCATAACGAGCCTGGGCGGGTGGTCGCTGCCGCTGATCATCCACGAACTCGCGCACCAGTGGTGGGGCGATATGATTACTTGCAGCGATTTTCATCATATCTGGCTCAACGAGGGATTCGCTACCTATGCCGAAGCGCTTTACTGGGAGCATTTTTACGGGAATGACCAATATGCGAAGGATATGGATTCCAAATTGTATTTCGGTCCCGGGACTATTTATGTTGAGAATTTATCCGATGTGAATCGTATTTTCGACGGCGGATTGAGTTATCACAAGGCTGCCTGGGTGCTGCACATGCTGCGTCATGTGGTGGGGGATGAGGCATTTTTTCGAATTCTGAAAGACTATGCCGCTGATCCGCAAGTGAAATATGGCGCGGTGACAACAGAAATGTTCCAGGAAATTTGTGAACGCGTTGCCGGTTTCAGCCTGGACTGGTTTTTCGAACAATGGATTTATGGCGAGTATTACCCCACCTACTTTTATCGCTGGGAACGCCTTGACGCCGGGAACAGCTATCATTTAGACGTGGTCATTGAACAAAAGCAGCAAAGAACCGGTCTTTTTAAAATGCCCATCGATGTGACTGTTGCCACCACCAGCGGTGATACGACCATTGTTGTTTGGGACAGCTTGCAGACGCAAACGTTTGAATTTGAATTCGCCGCCAAACCCGTCAACGTCTATCTGGACCGCGATAACTGGATTCTGAAGGAGATTCACCGACCATCCGCGATTCGTCCCGGATTTTATGTTGACCAGAATTATCCCAACCCGCTCAATTTGTCAGCCACAAGCGCCGCCGGTCAGCATTCGAAAACGAGTATTGATTACCAGATTTATTTTCCGAGCCAGGTGACGCTCAGGATTTACAACGCGCTGGGACAGCTTGTCAAGACGCTGGTGGATGAACGCCAGCCTGCCGATGCATACAGCGTCGATTGGGACGGCAGCGATTCAAAAGGGGGGCTGGTCGCTTCGGGGATTTATATTTACGAGCTGGTTGTCGAAGGCGACCGGGCAACGGAAAAAATGACCGTTATTCGGTGAGCCCTCGGAGGGCTTCGAGGCTGCATGGAATTTTACTGAATGATTTGCAATAGCTCTGCACCCTTTTGATTACACTTAAAGGATGATTTACGATTAAAGATTAGCGATTTTTGATCTGCGAATTTAAACCTTCGCAAATCGCATATCGTTTTATTCTGAAATCAAAAAATAATCGGCTGTGAATTATTACAATGAGTTTACTTCATTGATTTTCAACCTATTGCAGAACTCACTCGACTAACACTGAAAGGAGAAGGCTATCGGCGACGAAACGAAACTCGAACAAGAGCAGAAGAGTCCGATTAAAGAGATCATTGAGCCGTTGGTGGGGATTTTCAAGGCGCCGCGCGCGCTGCAGGGGATTAATGTATCCTATTTTCTGGAGGGATTGGCATACTTCGGCGTGCTGACGATTTTGGGCAAGTTTATGTCTGAAAATGTCGGACTTTCCGATCTGCACGCCGGATGGATTTACAGCCTGTTTACCGGCGGAATCACCCTGGCGATGTTGTTCCTCGGTGGCGTGGTCGATAAAATCGGCGTTCGGAAAGCACTCAGGATATCTCTGCTGCTCATGGTGGTTGGCAGGTTTTTCCTGGCTGCGTCCAGTTCACTTTTTCCGCAAGGGGGCGGATTTGGATCCACGATGTTTTTCACGCTTATCGTGGGCATTTTTATCGTAGTCATTGGCTATGGCATGTATCAGCCGGCGGCTTACGCTGGTATCAAGCTATTCACCAATAAAAAGACCGCGGCTATGGGCTATGCCATGATTTATGCGCTCATGAATCTGGGCGCCTTCTTTTCAGGTTTGATGTCGCCGCCGCTCCGGAATAATTTTGGCATCGAAACCGTTTTCTGGGCGTATGTGGTGATCACGATTCTTGCGGTGATCTCGCTCATTCTGCTGCTGACGAAACGCGTTGAGAAACGCACAATCGAGCAATTTAAAAAGGAAAGCCAGGAAGGGGTCGAGAAATCAGCGCCGGAACCGCAGGAGCAAACGCCGCAAACCGATATCCCCCGGAAGTCCATTTTTGATACACGGTTACTTATTTTTGCTGTTATCACAATATGTGCCATCGGGATGGTGTTCTATAACAATCTGTCGGAAAATCCACCGGAATATGAAGTGACGCTTAAGAAGCACTTAGATTTTTTGAAGACGCTGGTGAACGTGAGCGATTCCGATCCTGAAGCCTTCAATGCCCGATTGGGAGCGAGCCTCGAAGATCACCGGGCGCAGATCGCCGCTACTATCGATGCGCTGCAATCCCCGGCTCTCGAGAGCGGCGAAGTGGATTCGATCATCTTTATGGCTGTGAAGGAAAAATTGCGAAACGATCATGCCTACGTGTCCGGTTTGATCCGATGCCTGCCATTCGCCGATTCTTTGAGCGCAGATAGTCAGGTTCACCGGCAAATCTACGACGAGATCAGGCAATACAGCGTTTTCGCTATGGCGCTGGCGTATTCATTTGTTGCCAATGTCAACCGGGAGGTAATCACATCGCTCAGAAAGCGATTGAAGGAAGTTGATGAGGACATTATTCCGATGCCGGAAAAATTGACCGGCGAGATCGAACGCGTCTGTTTGCTGCCATTAAGCGATAAACTAAGGGAGTATGCGGTGTTCGCAGGGCAGACTGCTGCGCAGCCAGCTTTGGACGGAATTCCGGTAATCCGTAGAAAAATACTCTCAGATTCCGCTTATGCAGCGGGTGCTATCCAATTCGCGAGTGATTCCAACCGCAATAACCAAAATTTGAATCAATTCCTCAGCGATAAATTTATTTCAGATGCCATGCTCGCACTCGACCAGGCGAGAACCATCCGTCTGGCGAAACCGGTTTTAACAGTTGATTTGCTGAATCTGAAACTCGCTTCCGACGAAACGTTAATTGCAGGAAGCATCGACCGGTTGGATGCCGGTGTTGCCATTCCGTTTGGCAAGCGATTTACAGCATGGTTGAGCGCGTACGGAATCTACCTCATCATCGGTGTGATATTCTTGTTCCTCGCCGTTTCCAACATATTGAAAAAGCGACCGGAGCATCCGTTCAATAACGGGCGTTTCGTATTTTTCGTTTTCATCTTGATCCCGGTTCAAACACTTTTTGCACACAATTGGCTGACAATTCCGTACTACATCAACCGGGGATTCGGTGGTACGGCGGTAGGTGATAATTTTGAATTTTTCTCCAATCTCAACCCGATCCTGATCTTTGTGCTTACACCACTGGTTGCTGCTATCACCCAGAAAGTGAATGTATATAAAATGATGATTCTCGGGACGCTGGTGATGGCGCTGCCGACCTTTTTGCTTACTGTCGGACCCAGCGCTGCGCTGTTGATGGTCTATATTTTGCTCATGTCCATTGGAGAAGCGATGTGGCAGCCGCGATTTTTGCAATATGTCGCCGAAATCGCACCTGAAGGCAAAACCGGCGCTTATATGGGAATTGCACAATTTCCATGGTTTTTGACCAAAGTTGTAACCGGTTTATATTCAGGCTGGTTTCTTGCCCATTATTGCCCGATCGTCGGACCGCAGAATACCGAATTTTTGTGGTTTATTTACGCATGTATCGCCATGGTCAGCCCGATCGCCCTCTTCCTCGCCCGAAACTGGGTTGGCGATAAAATGCACAAATAATCCGCGCATTTTTAATAATCCATCAGTTGCTGGTTCCCCAACCCCCGGTTTGGACCCCAGGAACCAATAGCTGAGCCAATACCATTTTTGCAATCCATTTTGAAGGTTCCCGGACTACAGATTGGGAACCTTCACACCTCAGGTTCATCCCCCAACCAGGATCTCTTCTAATTTAGCAGGTGGGATAAAATACTTTGGAAGTGATGCTTACAAATAATTTTGATAAATAGCCACTCAAGAAATTTAATTTGGAAACTTTTATCCCACCTCCTTAATCGGGATGCTATCGTAATTCTTTTGTGACACCGGTAGCGGCATTCGAAAGGTTGTCGCTGCGGTTCCGATGTGGGATTTTATCTGAAGGATCGCATCATGAAGCGGATGATTAAAGGATTGAAATGTAAATATCTGCTAATCTTGTTACTGGTAATTATTCCCTCCGAACGTTTATTGTCGGGTGCGGAAAAAATCTACTCGATCCAGGCGCAGTGGATCACCCATCCGATCTGGATCGATGGCAGACTGGAGGCTGCGGAATGGGCTCTCGTGAAACCGGAGCAGCAGTTCACCCAGTGTGAACCGAAAGAATTGGCAGCGCCTTCCGAAAGAACGGAATTTCGGATTCTCTATGATTCGAAAAATCTGTACATAGGCGTATCTTGTTTCGATAGTCAACCAGACGAAATCATTGCTACCGAAATGCGCCGCGATGGCGATCTGTTCAAAAATGATATGGTTATGCTGGTGTTCGATACATTTTACGATCATCGCAACGCGTTTTACTTTTCGATCAATCCGCTGGGCGCAAAAGTTGACGGTATTGTGACTGATGAAGGTAAAGATGTCAATCGCGACTGGAATGGCGTTTGGATGTGTGCCACGCTTTGCGACAGCTCGGGCTGGCATGCAGAATTGGAAATACCGTTTTCAACGCTTCGTTTTCAGAAATCCGATAAACAATGTTGGGGCTTCAATATTGTCCGCAAAATCAGACGCAAGAATGAATATGTCTCCTGGACACCGATTCTAAGGAGTTATGGATTTACGCCTTATTTTAAAATTTCCAGGCTCGGAACGATCACCGGATTCAAAAACTTGTGTCAACAGCAAGCCATTCAGGTGACGCCTTATCTGCTCAGCGGCGTGGAAAGAAAATTTGCACCGTCGGCGAAAACACCGACAGGGGACGTGGGGATCGATTTTAAATATAATATCACCTCGAATTTGGTTGCTGATATCACCTGGAATACGGACTTTGCCCAGGTCGAAGCTGATGAAGTCCAGGTTAACCTCAGCCGGTTCAGTCTGTTTTTCCCTGAAAAGCGTGATTTCCTCCTCGAAGGCGCCGGAATTTTCAAATTCGGGGAAAGCTCCCAGGATGGTGACGGGCGTTTTCCAACGCTGCTGTTCTTCAGTCGGCAGATTGGGCTGGCAGAGGGCAAGGCATTGCCGATTCTGGGCGGATTGAAACTGAGCGGCAAGTTGGCTGGAACTCACATCGGCTTGCTGAATATGCAGGTTCAGCAGGCGGATGCATTCGATGAGGATGAAAATACAACGGCGATTGTCCCCTCAACGAATTTTTCAGTTGTGCGTTTCAAACGCGACGTGCTGGAAAAATCTACGATCGGATTCATTTTTACCAACAAGGCAGTCGGTGTTGAACCGGGAATTCTGAATCGCATCTCCGGCGATCCGAATGTTTATATTTCCGAGGATTTTGAAAATCGATATAATCGCACTATCGGCGCCGATTTTCATTTTGCTTTTTTCCATAATTTCAATGCCGACGGATTCATCGCCAGGAGCTTTTCACCGGGCATCACAACCGATGATCTGGCGTATAACTCGAAAATTTCATGGCGCAGCGATCTGTTCGGATTCGATTTGCAGCACATGAACATTCAAAGCGGTTTCAATCCCGAGCTGGGATTTGTGTCTTTTCCCGACGAAGTGACAAGGAAGAATTTTTTGAATCTTTCGTTTAGTCCCAGACCGAATATTCCGTATATTAGAAAATCATATATCTTTTGTGAAAATACCTGGTATTTCAATCCGCAGAATAAACTAATCTCCGGGGAAACGTTGTTGGGAAATTTTAACGTGCTCGAAGACGGTGGTGTCGTATTCTACGCCTACAGCCGCGGCAGTGAACGCATCATGGGAACGGATGAATTCGAAATTCGGGAGAATAAATTTGTGTTGCCCGGCTATTACGGCGGCAATAACTTCATGTTCGGGCTGATGACTGATGCCAGTCGAATGGTGGCAGTTGAAGGTTTTGCGGGTCAATTTGGTTTCTATAGCGGAAATATCCGTAGTGCCGATGTCGAAATTACCTGCACGCCGAATCATCATTTGTCGTTGGCGGTGAATTATGGGGTGAATCGCATTTCCGATCTGGATGTGTATGCACTCGATCTCAGCCGCAGCGAGAGTATCGGCTTCACCACGCACCTGATTCGCGGACGCATCAATTATTCATTCAATCCCAGGCTTTTCATCCGGTCCTTGCTGCAATGGAATTCAGATGAGGAGCAGTTGAGCGCAAATGTTTTGTTAAATTATATTTATAGACCGTGCAGCAATCTGTACCTGGTTTATAATGAATTCAGGGAAGACCGCGAGGAGGCAACATCAGTGATCGCACACTCATCTTTAAGATCAGTCACCTTTTCAGATTTTAAACGTCTATTATATCGTTCGCTGCAAAAGCATTTCAGACATCCGCCGCAGATCACGAAAGTGTTTTCGCCTGGCATGGCAAGGGAATGTAAAAATGGGTTGATATTTTTGATGAGCAGATGGTTCGTGCCGTTTTCGCGCTCAGCTAATTGGAACTTATCCCTCAGGATCGAAGCTTTTTATTTTCGCGATGCCGCACACGATCGCGCTGTGTCCTTTTTTGCATGCCATTGATGAAGGCTTCGGTCAAATCAATATTGGTTTGGTTCGCGATACAGATCAACACAAACAGCAAATCACCCAATTCCTCTGCCAGTTGCTTTTCCTCGTCGGATTTTTTGAAGCTCTGCTCACCGAATGTCCGGACCATTATGCGCGCCACCTCGCCAACTTCCTCCATTAGAATTCCGAGGTTTGTCAACTCGGAAAAATAGCGCACGCCGATTGTCCTTATCCATTCATCAACGAGTTGCTGTGCCCGACGTATTGAATAGTCCTGGTCCGACCCGACGCCTTCATCGTGATTCATAATCATTTCCTTCCTGCTTCTCTGAAAAGCTTTTCGAGTGCATCCAGATGGCTAGCAGCTTCATTGAATCTGCCCTTCCCGGTCAGTTCTTTATACTGCCGGAAATGATTGCGCGCCGTCTGCAACAACTCTGCTGCTGAGGTGCTGCGGGTTGCATCTTCTTGTTCGGAAAAAACCAGGTCCAGCGCCTCAGCAAACGTTTTGCCCCATGCCAGCCGATCTCCATGCGCCACGATGATTTGCTTCAATTCGGGCATTTTCGCCTGCTCCGATTGCAGATATAATGGTTCCACATAAAGCAGGGCATCATTCATCGGGATCACCAGCAGGTTGCCGCGAATCACCCGTGAACCTAGTTGTCCCCATAAGGTGAGTTGTGCGGAGATTTCGCGATCCTGGTCGATGCGGGCTTCGATTTGCATGGGACCATAAACAAGTTTATCTTTCGGAAATTGATAGACGATTAATTTGCCATAGTTCTCGCCATCGCAGCGCCCTGCCATCCAGCCAATCATGTTGTTTTTCCTGGTTGGCGTGAAGGGGATCATCTGCAAAAATTCTTCGCGCTGGTTATCGGGCAATCGCAAAATGACATAATATGGGAGTACTTCGCGGACATCACTGATGTAGGTTTCGGTCGCAATTTCCCACAGATCTTCTTTATTATAAAATACCTGGGGATCGGTCATGTGATAGCTGCGGTAAACCGATGCCTGCACGCGCAAATAGTCTTCGGGATATCGCAGATGGGACACAAAATCATCGGGCATCTCATCAATGGCGAAGAATAAACGGGGAAATATTTTCATGTAAACCTGGATCAGCGGATCAGCGGGATCGACCACATAAAATCGTACTCTGCCATTATAAGCGTCGATAGCCACCTTGACCGAATTCCGAATGTAGTTGAATTCGCGTTTATCGTTTAATAAGCCTTTGAAACGCTCCGAGTACGGGTACATATTCGAAATCGTGTACGCATCCCAGAGCCACCACAATTTTCCGTTGTTATCAATTATTAAATACGGATCATCGTCAAACGCCAGGAATGGCGCCAGGGCGCGGACTCGCTGTTGCAGATCGCGTCTGAACATGATGCGGCTTTCGGGTGTCAGCGGATTGGGAAGCAGCAATCGCAGTCCATCGAAACGCCATGCGAATGCCAAACGGCGGAGAAACGAATTGATTAAAATCCCGCCGCTTCCCTCGTAAACAGTATACTGATTGCTGGAGCCCAGCGGGTAGTCAAACTCCTGCTCACTGGTTTTCACAAAGCAATGGGTGTCCGTTCGTTCTCCGAAATAAATCTGCGGTTGAGTAATTTCGGGCGCGCCGCTCACATTCACTGGCGGCATATCTTTGATCAGCAGCTTCGGCAAGCCTTCACTGGTGAATTCGTTCACTGCATTGGCGCACACGCCATAGCCATGCGTATATTTGAAATGCTGATTGATCCATGTTTTTGATCGCGCCGGCAATTGATCGGTAGACAATTCACGCGGTGAGAGCATAACCTGTCGATAACGACCATTGAGCCAATAGCGATCGATATCTACCTCATCAAACTCATAATATAGCCTGATTTCCTGAATTTGTTTGAATGTCAACCAGAGCGCCCGCCAGTCCCACAGCCGGATATTTTCGATAGTTGCCGCATTTTGTTCCAATGATTGCGAATTCAATACGCCCTGCGCACTGAATTCTTTTTCTGCAATCGAATTCAAATTAAACGCATCACGCGTGAATTTGATGTTGTATTTTATGAACGGCGTCTCTTTCGCCAATTCATTCGGTTTGACAACGTATTGTTGAATGATCGCCGGATAGATGATGACAACAATCAGCCAGGCGAAAGCCACTGCCCCGATGGTCCAGATCAACAATCGACCTTTCCGGACGAACAGGCTGATGATGAATAGCAGGGTTGCGCCGGCAAGTACGAAGATGAATGTTTCGTAGGCGGTGATTTGAGCGAAAACGTCGGTAAAGCTCGCCCCAAAGACGACGCCCCGGGTGGAATACATCAGGTTGAAAATAGCTAAAATGGTTTTTCCAATGAGAATCAGGCTCAGGAATGCCAGGTCCTTGCTGAATAGATAAATGAGATGCCTGCCAAACAGCCGCCGTTGATTGATGTCGAAATATTTATCAGCAGAGACACCGTATACCAGAATTGCCAGTAGTTGCAGAGCCGTTCTCACCAAAAAGAAAACAAGCAGCCAATTGATCACCAGAGTAAGAAAAGGAAACACAAAAAGATAAAAGCCGGTATCAAGTTTGAATATCGGTTCGGTCGTACCGGTGTTCATCCGGTTGAGGAACAGCAGGACTGTTTCCCAACGAGACATCGCCCAGACAGCCAGCAGAATCGCGCAGAGGATGATGAGTAAATTGAATAAAATATTAGCTGGCACCAGTTGGGTTTGCCATATTTCATCGTACGCTTTTTTGGTTTTTGCTTGTAATCTTATCAGAAAGCGCCTGACTGAAAAAACGTTGCTTTTCAGAAAAACCAGGCTAAAAAGCGCGGCGCCGAAAAACAATCCCCATTTCCAGCTCAGAATGGTCCAAAAAACCGATACGAATTTCAGGCTGTCGAACCAGAGGAATTCTGTATAAATATTCAATAATTTCAGGATGAGAAGCATGAAGATTGTGCCGAGTATCGCGATGGTCAGGCTCACCCGCACATTTTCCCAAATAAATTTGCGCATTTTTATCGCCTGCCAGCACGTACGCAATAACGGAATGTAAAACAGGGCAAATAGAATGGCTACTATAAATCCGAGCATTTTTCGGTCCCTCCGTTTAATGCCGCCTTTATAGATTTCAGCGAAACACTCCTGTGGAATATTTTCAACCCGTCAAAGTTGAATTCCGAGGAGTGCGGTATTGTTACAGACTTAATATCTTCTCAGCGATTTGAAAAATTTTGACCAGAATTGCCACACGGGTCCACATGCCGTTTCGTTCCTGACGCCAGTACATTGCACGGGGATCTGAATCGACCGAGATGTCGATTTCGAGTCGTCGCGGAAACGGATGCATCAAAACGCCTCCCGGTTTCAGTATTTTGAGAAAATCATGCTTGAAATGAAAAGCCGTATAATCGATGATTTTCGACTCGCCATTCGCGTCATATTCGTCCTGAATCCGGGTCATATAAATTGCATCTGATTCGGGTACAATCGATTCGAGATCTGCCGATTCGGTGAAGGGCATGTTTTCCCGAATACAAAATGCTTTGATATCCTCCCCCATCTGGAATTGCTTTGGAGCGACGAAAATCAGCCTGACATTTTCGAAATGTTTTAAAAGATAAACCAGCGAGCGCACCGTTCGCCCGCGTTTCAAATCGCCAACCAGTGCGATGGTTTTATCTTCGATGCCACCTAGCTCTTTGAACGATTCTCGCAAAGTATAAATATCCAACAAAGCCTGGGTAGGATGCTGATCGGGTCCTGAGCCGCCATTGATGATGGGCACCGGACGCGGCGTTTGATCCAGGTAATGCGCGATCTCTTCGGTGAAGCCTGCCTGCGGATGCCGCATGATAACAACATCGACATACGAGCAGAACGTCCGGATGGTATCGTAAATCGATTCGCCTTTTACTTCGGAAGAGGTTGTGGTATCGCGTATCTCGGATGTTTGTATCCCTAAAATCTGGCAAGCATTTAAAAATGATAAAAAGGTTCTCGTCGATGGTTGTACAAAATAGAGCATGGCGCGCTTGTGTGAGAGCATTCGCCGCAGGTAATCCAATCCTTCTTTCGATTTGTTAAGGCGCCTGATTTTATTTGTTATTTCATACAATTCATCGAGCAATTCGCGACTGAATTGCTGTGATTTGAGCACATGATACAGGGGATTCTTCTCCTGCCCGGACATCTTTTTTTTATCTCCTTGTTAATTAATACCGACTCGAACTTGAACCGGAAACCCTCTCTGCGGGATCGCAAAAAAAAAGCCCGTTGTCAACAAGCTGACCTGGGCTTATAAGAAATGAGTTGGTGATTGATTGTAAAAAACATATTTTCTGATATCTAATCGTGTATTTAAGATTCGAAACCGGTTCAATTGCATTTTGCATTTATTCCATAAACAAAACCATGAATAGCTCCAGTTAATTTAAAAAATTCAAATAGTTCGAATCGCTGCAATATAAGTAATTCAATACATAAAGTCAAGAGATTTTTGTATTCGGTTGAAATGATTTAGTTTACAGTGCCATCAATTGTGGATCGTTTTTATGTGATGCATTACGACGCATAAAGGCGCCGCACTTCAGCGTTCACAGCATGATTTATAAAATTCGAACTACCCGTAAGCCTGGTTCTAATTGCGCATTCAAATTTAGCTTGACAAATAAATTCGATTTCTCTATATTCTAGGCAATCTTAAACACGGATCAAATCAGGCATTCGAGGAACGCATGAATAAAAAGCAGAATAAGAAAAAAATCGAAAAACGTGTTCATTTTTCTATCTGGTATGTGCTAATTGCATTTCTCATCATGTTCACCATCCAGACGTTTATGGTTACCTCACGGATTGAAGAGGTTGCATATAGCGATTTTAAGCAATTGGTGAAAGCCGATCGAATTGTTGAATGCTATGTTTCACGGGATAAAATAACAGGTTTAATGACCAATAACTCGAGTGTGCGCGCCAGTTCGCTGAGAACAGATGGTGATGAAAAATCCTGGCTCGAACAGGTGAAATCATTTGAATGTGTGCGTGTCGATGATGAAGCGCTTTTCAATGACCTGAGCGAGCAGGGCGTCAAAGTCACCGGGAAGTCGAACGAACCCGGGATATTAGGTGTCCTTTTTCAATGGATTCTTCCGATTGTGTTGCTTTTCGGAATATGGGTGTTTATTTTCAAGCGATTGAATCCCACTGGCGGAATGATGTCCATCGGGAAAAGCAAAGCCAAGGTATACGTTGAGGGCGAAACCAAAGTATGCTTCGAAGATGTTGCCGGTATCGATGAAGCGGTTGAAGAAGTGAAAGAAATTGTAGATTTTTTGAAGAATCCGAAGAAATTCCAGACACTTGGCGGGCGTATTCCAAAGGGGGTGCTGCTGGTGGGCGCCCCGGGTACAGGGAAAACCTTGCTCGCTAAAGCCGTAGCCGGTGAAGCGCGGGTGCCGTTTTTCAGTTTATCAGGCTCGGATTTTGTGGAAATGTTTGTTGGTGTGGGAGCGGCTCGTGTGCGCGATCTATTTCAACAAGCGGTGCAAAAAGCGCCCTGCATCATTTTCATCGATGAATTGGATGCCCTGGGCAAGAGCCGGAGCATCAATCCGGTGAGCGGCGGACACGATGAGCGCGAACAGACACTCAACCAGTTGCTTACCGAAATGGATGGTTTCGACACCAATGCTGGGGTTATCATCATGGCAGCGACCAATCGTCCCGAAATTCTGGATATTGCATTGCTCAGACCCGGTCGCTTCGACCGCCAGATCGTGGTCGATCGACCGGATATCAATGGTCGCGAAGCCATTTTGAAAGTGCATGCCAAAGATGTAAAACTCACCAATGATGTTGATCTGCGCGCCATTGCTGCACGTACACCCGGATTTGCCGGTGCAGACCTGGCGAATGTGATAAATGAAGCTGCCTTGCTCGCGGCGCGTCATGAAAAGAAAACCGTTGAAATGAGTGATCTGGAGGAGGCGATTGATCGTGTTATCGCGGGACTGGAGCGCAAAAGCCGGGTGATGAACCAGATCGAGAAAAAAATTACCGCTTATCACGAAGCAGGACACGCCGTTGTTGGTGCCTCGCTGCCGAATACGGACCCGGTACATCGTGTATCGATTATACCACGTGGCGTTGCCGCATTGGGACATACGCTCCAATTGCCCACGGAGGATCGCTACCTGAAAACCAAAGCCGAACTCATTGATCGCCTGAAAGTATTGCTGGGTGGGCGCGTTGCCGAAGAGATCATCTTCAATGAGATTTCCACCGGCGCACAGAATGATCTCGAACGGGCAACACAAATTGCGCACAGTATGGTGGCAGAATTTGGCATGAGCGAAAAAATCGGTCCCCTGTCTTACGGGCGCGGACAGCGAACGCTATTTTTCGGAAATGAATTGCCGGGCGAACGGCAATATTCCGAGCGCGTTGCCGGGGAAATCGATGATGAAGTGCGGGGCATGATCGAGCAGGCACATGAAGATGTGCGAAATTTGCTGATTAAAAGGAAAGACCTGCTCCAGCAGTTGGCTGAGCGGCTTCTGGAAAAGGAGTTGCTAGACGATACTGAACTCCGCGAAATTCTCGGCGATGATGCGAATATTCACCGATCCCAAGGATAAACTATGCTGCAATCCCGACATTCTTCTTGCATTATTCCCATAATTGTCATTTTTGCTGGATCTGCAATTTTGTTTGGGCTCCGGTTTTTCTTTGCTACAGAATTTTATGAAAATCATCTCATGCTTGCTGTGCCAATCGTGGGAAATTATTATGTATTTTTGGCATTGTATTTCTTGCGTTTCCGGGAAACGAATAGTCTGGCAGAGCTGGGCTTGCGACCCGGCAGCACAAAATTCGCCATGAGCATCTTTCTGGGAATACTGACGGGTATTTTCTTTTTCCTGGTATATTTCGGCGCCTATCCGGAGCGACTATTTCCGGCAAAATCGATATTGATTCAATTCAATGTCTACTTCCTGTTTTATGCCTTGAGCGGGGAACTGATCTTTCGCGTCTGGATGCTGAATTCGCTCTTGAAAATGTTCCGTCCGGGTCGCGCGATTGTGTTATCGAGCCTGATATACATGCTGGCAATGTTGAGCACCATTGGCACCGATAGCACCACCAGGCTGATAGGCGAAATCGATCCGTTTCTGGTGCTCGAAACCATTTTTCAATCGCTGTGGAATGGTGTGTTCCTGGCTTTCATGTATTACAAAACGAAAAGCATTTACGGAAATATCCTTTTTCTGTTTATTTCTCTTATCCCCCAGGCATACAGCACTGGCGGTCTGGCGCACCGGGCAAGCGATTTATCTTGTTATATTTCACTGCTCGGCTTGCTCCTATTCCTCTCGATGTTGATAGTATCATCATTCAAAAATTCAAGGAAATCCGGAACAATTCCTCAACTGAGCGACGCTCATGTCAGAGAAAACCAGTAGCATTTTCAAGCGGCTGCTAAAAAATCTCACGATTCGTATACGATTAATCTTCCTGTTCGTGCTTCAAGTTACTATCATCCTGTTCCTCATCGGTTTCTATTTGAGATGGCAAATGCGCAACATCCTGGAGCAGGAATTGGCGAGGACGCTGAAATCCGTTGCCATGTCAATTTCTGCCCAACTCGAAGCTGACCTTGTTGTAAATCTTCTACCCGGCGATGAAGCTTCGCGCACGTATCACACTTTACAGTCAAATCTGGTTGGCATCGCCAATGCAACCGGAATGAAACGCATCTACATTTTCAAAGCCGATGGAACAAGTCTGGTGGATACGCAATCGAACGTTCCCGTTGGCAACCGCTATTATCGCCTGCAATTCAACGCGGTCGAATTGCAGCAAGTATTTTCGGGCAATACTGTCAGTTCCCTGCTATTCGAAGGCTTCGATGGCATGCTGTATAAAACCGGATTTGCCCCGATTTTCAGAGGCGAATCAGTGGTTGCAGCGATTGGGGTCGATGGCAGTGCCCAGACGCTCGAAGCGGTACACCAGATCGAGAGAAATTTGTTGAGCCTGGGTATGCTTGGTGTCGCCATCTCAATTGGCTTGGCATTTTTTTTCGCAAATCGAATCACGATTCCGCTCAAGAAACTCGAAAAATCTGCGCGAGAAATCGGTCGCGGAAATCTGCAGCAAGCGATTATCGCCAGGGGATACGACGAAGTCGCTTTTCTGGCAAAAACGCTCGAAGAGATGCGGTGGGGCATACTCCAGCGCGATCGCCGCCAGATGATGATGCTTGCCGGTGTGGCACATGAAATACGCAATCCCCTGGGCGGCATTGAGCTATTTGCCGGTTTGCTGCGTGACGACCTGCTGGATAAAGATCAGCAAATCGCCGCTCAAAAAATTTTGCTGGAAGTGCGAAATTTAAAAACCATCATTCAGGGATTTCTCGATTGGGCAAAGCCCAAGCCGGCACAAAAAGTCGTCTGTAAAATCAAAACAATCTTCGATGATGCATACTGCCTGCTCGGAACGGGTGTTGAGTCTGCTAAAATTACGTACATCGAACATCCAGCCGATATTTCGCTTTACATCGATCCCCAGCACCTGAAACAGATATTGCTCAATCTCATGCAGAATGCGCTCCAGGCAGCGCGGCTAAATTGCCAGATTGAAATTCGGGCAGAAAAGCTGGAAGAGCGCGGCATAGTGGAGATTAAAATCAAGGACAATGGTACCGGAATACCCGAAAATGTACAGCAGCAAATATTCGAGCCGTTTTTCACCACGCACAAAGATGGAACCGGATTGGGGCTGGCTGTCGTTAAAAATCTGGTCGAGGAAAATAGCGGACGAATCGAATTGACAGTTTCATCCCCATCTGGTTCGGAATTTGCAATTTGTTTTCCAATCGATATATAGCGCTTGTATCGATATTATTTTTATGTACTAATCTATTTAGTGTCCGTCCGAAAACTCGAAAAATTGTCATTCCGAGGCGTTTTTTGCCGAAGCAATCCTCTAATAAAACGGCTGAGATTGCTTCGTCGCAAAAAACGCTCCTCGCAATGACAGCTCAAAGGTAGTTCTCGGACGGACACTATTTAATGCCTTGAAACGTCTGCGAATACTTTTTAGAGAATCGCATGAAATCTTCTAATAATCATATTAATCAACGCGGTCGAATTCTCATTATCGAAGACAATGAAACCATGCGTCAGGGCATGGCAGCGGTTCTGAATAAACAGGGCTGCTACGTCGTCGAAGCCGACAGCGGCGCATCCGGGATTGCGCAGTTCAAGCAATCGCGGTTTGACCTTGTTGTCACGGATTACAAGCTGGGCGATTTCAATGGCATCGAGATTCTGCAAAACATAAAATCAATTGCACCAGAAACAGAGGTCATGCTGATCACTGCTTATGGGACGATTGAGCTGGCGGTTCAGGCGATGCAGAAAGGCGCCGCGGATTTTATCAACAAGCCCTTTTCGCATGAGGAATTTACCTTCAAAGTATTAAAAATTCTGAATCAAATAAATGATCGCAATCGACTCGAGCGCGTATCGGACGAGATTACGTACCTGCGAAGTGAACTGGAAGTCAAATTCAATTTCGGTGAAATTGTTGGCGATTCATCGGCGATGAATAAAATATATGCTGTCCTTTCAAAAGTTGCGCTCACAGATTCGTCGGTTATCATTTACGGCGAAAGCGGCACGGGGAAAGAATTGGTCGCACGTGCCATACATAAAGCCAGTGCACGGAAGCGGCAGCCATTCATTCGTGTTAATTGCGGCGCATTGCCGGAGAATTTATTGGAATCCGAATTATTCGGACACGAAAGAGGCGCATTCACAGGTGCATTGAAGCGCAAAAAAGGTCGGTTTGAGTTGGCAAATCACGGTACAATTTTTCTCGATGAAATCGGCGACATTTCAGCGTCGACCCAACTCCGCTTATTACGCGTGCTGCAGGAAAGAGAATTTGAACTCGTTGGCGGCGAAAGTACGGTTTCAGTCGATGTGAGGGTGATTGCCGCAACCAATAAAGATTTGAAGGCGCTGGTTTCGGATGGTAAATTCCGCGAGGATTTGTACTATCGATTGCACATCATTCCGATTACCATCCCGCCGCTCAGGGAACGCAAGGATGATATCCCGGTGCTCATCACCCATTTTCTAAAAAAGCTGAGCGTTGAATTGCATAAGCCCAATTTAAAACTGGAAGCCGATGCGCTGCAAGCGCTGGCAGGGTATGATTGGCCCGGCAATGTCCGGGAATTGGAAAATATTCTGGAACGTGCTGCGGTGCTATGCGAGCACCAGTGTATTCGCCTGTCGGATATCCCACCGCTTCACGAGGAGGGGCTTATGAATCATCCCAGCCTGTTGGAGGGTGATTCGCTTGAACTCAATAGCACACTCGGACGAATCGAAAAGCAGTTCATCGAAAAGGCTTTGGAGAAGTCTAATGGCAATAAAACCAAAGCCGCACAATTGCTGGGAATAAAAACCAGCGCGTTATATTATAAATTGGAAAAATATGGATTCATCGGGGAAGATTGGCAAGATAGTACGCCTCCAGGCTTGTGATGATTGGGCTGTCGAGCGTGACAAAAAATAAAATGTCAGAACCAAATCGAAATAATAATCGAAAATGACCTGTCGTACCTACATAATTTTTTTACTGCTGCTGGCGCCAATGCTGTTGCTGGCTCACAATCCAGTAATGATCAAGCTGGAAAGCGAGATTGCGGCGATTGATTCCGTTGTGACCGAAATGCAATTGAAGTATGATCGCCTTCGGTCGGAAACCACCCAAAAATCAGAACAGGTAGCAGCTTTGAAACGGGAACAAAGCATCAGTTTCATCCAACGGCAGAAGCTGGAATCCTTGCTGCAAGAATCCGTTGCCCTCACCAATGAAATCGAACGACTTCAGGTGCAAATACAAGTCAGGCGGAAGCAACAGAACGAGATGCGCTCGAAATTGATTCGCCTGTACGATGAGGAACTCGATCGGCTTTTGATGGCTCTGAAACCGCAGCCCGCCGAAGAAAACCGAGCGATTCTGATCGAAGGGATTCAAAATATCAGGGCAAAAAAGCTGGCGGCGCTGGGTGAGATCTCAAAACAAGTCGACTTACTTTTACCCGGAAAAATTGAATTGAAGATTGAAGTTAACGATACGCCCACCAGCTTGAAACGGAAGGGTGATTTTGTGAAAGATCAGGAAGAGCGCTATCGAAAATATATCGCGCAGATCGATCAAAAAATCACGGATCTGAGAAAAGACCGGACTTTGCGTGAACGGATGGCTGATTTTATAGGTGAAATGGCATTTTTTGATCAGCGAGATGAAACAATACAAAATCTGAAAACAAATTTTCCGGCTGCCGATAATGACGCTGCAACGCTTGGACGCGACGCTGAATCTGAAAATTACGGTACTATTCATGCCGATTCTTATCTTCTTCTGAATGCAGAAATCCAGATGCTTGCTTCCCAACCGCCGACTGCCCGATCACTTGATGAATTGATTGAAAAACTCGAGCAGGACAAAGTCAAACTGAAAATCACTGCCGATAGCCTGAGCCAAAGGGCTAACGAATTCTATAAAGCCACCGAAGCATTAAAAAAAATTGGTGAAAAGAGATAGCTGTGCAAAAAGCGACGATCCACACCATTTTCAGCCTGATTCTCATGGTACACATTCAAACCGCGATTTTGAGTGCGGGTCAGAAACTGTGGCGCTTCGCAAATCGTCTCCAAATCGGCGCTGAATTCGACAGCAACATGCGGGAATCAAGGTACAGCCCGGATGCTGGTTATGCTCTAAAAACGCTATTCCATTCAAAAGGCTCGCTCATCAAAAATCGCTGGCAATCGAATTTTCAGTTTATGGGCGGTTACCAGGCATACCCGGAATTCGCTGAAGATAATAAATTGTTGAATGAAGTCAACGCCTCGCTGGGATACCAGGCGCTCAGTAGAATTCAAGTGGGCGCCGAGAGCAATTTAAAGTTTAAGTTCTTTGTGAATAAGCCTTGGGATTATGCAACCGGTTCCGGTTCGCTCTGGGTGAAGACATTTTTTCCGGACGGAATTGTCTTGCGCCTGAACCTCGGGATGAATGGATTGGATTATGCATCGTATGATTTCTACGATTTCGAAGGTCAATTCATGCAATTGAGTCTCTCAAAGCAGATGACGGCTTCAATTTCCATGCGCCTCGGTTTTTTCTACCATGAAACACGCTATTTGCGGGATGCATTTGCCTATCAAAGCGGAACCTTGCTGGTTTTTTCGCCAGATAAACAACAGACCGATTATTCAACTGCCGGAGCATTGCACTTTCAATATTGCGGGAAATTTCTGATAACGTTATCCTATCAACTTCAAAATAATATTTCCAATAGCTATGGTCTCGGTTTTCTGCGCCACCGCTGGCAATTTTTTTATTCGCAGACGATTTTAAATGCATTCCTGCTGCGATGCAGTGGAAGTTACCAGAAAAAAAACTATCGCGATGAGTTGACACCATTCGTCGGGCTTGAATTGGATACTGAGCGCGAAGAGAACAGCTTTCTCGTTGCTGACTTTTCAAAAACCATTTTCAGCGGAACCGATCTTCTTTTGCGTTACGCCATCTACCAAAACGAATCGCCGCTCAGGGCGCTTTATTACGATAAAAAGCTGCTGCTGCTGGGATTGGAGTATCATTTCTGAGATTGGTTGGCGCGAGATCGTTTTGAGTTCAACTTTCTGGTCATTCAAAAATTCACCTCAGAGTTCATCCTGAATGCAGCCTTGCTCGCTGTCTGCAATCCATTAATACCCCCATTTCCATCCATCCGATTCAATTCGCGCGTATCCCGATGCGGTTCTCATGCGTACTGAATCAACGCAGATGAGATATGATGCGTTCGGTTCCAATGGTAATTTTATCGCTTGTTTTCGAACGAGCGGATCATTGATTCGGGAGCATTGCTCGATTTCAAATAATCCGTGAACAGCGTGCTCAATTCACTGATGAGTTTCCGGTTGTTATCGGCGATGTTCCGGGCGGCGAGTGCATCTTCATTCAAGTCGAACAACTCAGGTTTTCCCGCAGCGCCTATTGGCGCGAAGCCCCAGCGATCGGTCACCAGAAATGGCGTATTCGATTTTTCAGGAATCGCCGCATTCAAAGGTTTGAAGTGACAGCCGCTGATGGCAAATTGCCTATGTTCGGACTTGCCCTTCAATAAAGCATCGGCGAATGAAATACCATCGAAACCATCCGGCGGAGCCACACGAATGCCTGCCAAATCGCAGAGGCTGGGCAGAATATCGATGGGCTGGGCGATGAAATTCAGGTGCTGTCCGCGGGGGATGCTTGCGCCAGCAATAAGAAACGGCACGTGTGAAATTTCAGGATAAATAGGCCAGAAGCGATCATCTTTCGGATGAATATTGCTTTTGCCGGTTCGGTTGTGTTCGCCCAGGGAAATTCCGTGATCGGCAGTGACCACCACGATCGTGTCGTCCCACAATTCCAAATCGTCAACCTTTTGCAAAATGCGCCCTATCCAGCGATCCACGAGTTCGGATTCTGCCGCGTAATGGGCAGCCAGGTTTTTCAATTCAGCTTCGCTATAGTCGGTCGCCGGCCCGTAATTGGGGTGAATCATGGGCGTGCCCCGATAATCCGGATCATAGCGCCTCACCAGATATTCCGGCGGATCCCATGGTTCGTGCGGATCGAAAAAATCTACCCATAAAAAGAATCCGGCGACACGCGAGTTTTCTTCGAGCCAGCGGAGAGCGGTTTGACCGGTTTTTGCGGGAAACGTTTCGTATTCGGTCTCAGGATAGCGATTCATCCAGCGATGGACATCTGCAAGGCAATGATTTTGAAATGCAGGTTGATAGCGGGTTTTTTGCATTGGCATCACGGATTCAATCGGATGATTGAAGTGCAGCAGGTACTTATCGCCTTCCTGTCCGCGATGTTGAAATGCTGCGTCGAATGCATGTTGAAAACGCGCTTTGAACAGGTGGGGGCAATCACATATCAGTTGAGTGACATAGCCAGCTTGCTTGAGAATTGAGGCGATATGGTTGGCGCCGCTCAAATCGATTGGCTGCCACGAATAATGCTGCCAGCCGAGTTTACCGGTCGCGACATCCGTACGATGAGGAATGGTCGGGAAACTGCCGGTGTAAAAATTTTCAATGCTTGTTGCCCGCTCAACGGCAAATTTATCGAGCTCGGGCGTTCGAACGAACCGGTGCGGATTATTTTTTAAATTGTCATAGCGAAACGTATCGGTGATGATGAGTATTATATTTTTCATGATGAAATTCCTTTGGGATTTCAGGCAAAAAAAGGTGAAATGGATTGTGATAATTTAAAAAATGATGCTTCGGAAAAATGCAGATGATCGCATCGTCGAATTTACATTATCGCCGGGCTCGTTCATAAATCAAGCGCAGCCCTTCGAGTGTCAGATGCGGTTCGATTTGGGTCAGGCGCTGCGATTGATCCGAGAAAGCGTAAGCCAATCCGCCGGTAGCAATCGCAATTACCGGTCGTTCGAGTTCGGCTTCGATCCGGCGAATCATCCCGTCGATCATCTCGATGCTGCCATACATCAAACCCGACTGGATGCTGGTTTCAGTTGTATTTCCGATGATCCGCGGGGGGAATTTCAGTGCAACCCTGGGTAACATCGCCGCGCGTTGATGCAAAACCGAGGCGGTTAATTCGAGTCCGGGCGCAATGATGCCCCCCAGATAATCGCCGGTTTCAGTGAGGACATCGAGCGTCGTGGCGGTTCCGAAATCGACGATAACCAGTGGACCGCCGAATTTTGAATAACCGGCAATTGCGTTGCAAAGGCGGTCTGCGCCGACTGTGTCCGGCGTTTGATACAAAATGTTGATTCCCAGATCTAATTCGTGATTCACTACAATCGGCTCGATGCCGAAATTCAACTTTGCCATCAAAGTGAAAACATGTGTCAATCCCGGAACCACCGAAGCGATGGCAATTCCCTTTATTTGATCGAACGATAACGGAGTCGATTCGAACAGCAATTTCAGCAAAATCCAGCTTTCATCAGCCGTGCGGGTGATTGTGCTCGAAAGGCGCCATTGCTTTTTCAAAATCGAGTCTTCGAAAATCCCAATGACGATATTTGTATTTCCGATGTCAATTGCAAGCAGCATCTGGTACTCCATTGAAATAGTTGAGATTGCTTATGCCTGGAATGGAAAAATTCGCTGACACGCTAAATTGTTTAAACGATCATGTCTCCGGAAATGATTCTTTTGAGCTGCCCATCTTGCATGCGAATGATCGCACTTCCGTCATCTGCCAAATTTTGAAATATGCCTTCAATCGATGCGCCGGCAGTTATGAATTGAACCGGCTTCCCTATATGGGGGCAGTTCGAGCGCCATTCGTCCAGAATCGGAAGAAAGCCATTTCGCATAATTTCGGAATAGCGCCTGTCGAACCGGTTTAAAATATCAGCAAGTAATTCCTTGCGATCAACCTGGCGCTCAAGCAATATCGACACGGATATCGCCTGTTCTTGCAGCGCGGGATGGAAATCGCCGGGTGAATGGTTGATATTGATACCAATTCCGAGGATGACAAATTTAATCATTCCCCGATCAAATTCTGCCTCAGAAAGAATGCCACACAATTTTTTATTTTTGATGAGGATATCATTCGGCCATTTCAACTCAGGATTCAAACCGTATCTTTCGGATAACGCATCGGCGACGGAGACGCTTGCCAGAAACGTGAGCAAACAAGCTTGATGTGCTGTCAAATCGGGCTTTAGGATCAATGAAAACCACAGTCCTTTGCCGGGAATCGATGCCCACGTTCTGCCCAGTCGACCGCGTCCCGAGGTTTGTTCATCTGCCACCACAACCGTTCCGTCGGATGCACCTTCCGCAGCCATTTTATGGGCTACATCATTGGTTGATCCTACGGTTTTGTAACTAAAAAAATCGTGCCCGATCCGTTCTGTGACCAACTTCTGATGAATATTATCAGCGCTGATATCGTCTGGGACTGCAAAATCGCCTGGTTTCATTGCCGTTTTTCTCCGTATTTTTCCCGTGGGTGATACGTTCGGTGGACTTCTTTCAGATATTCTCGATCGAGATGTGTGTAAATTTGAGTTGTTGAAATATCAGCGTGTCCCAGCATTTCCTGCACCGCCCGCAGGTCGGCGCCCCCTTCGAGCAAATGTGTGGCAAAGGAGTGGCGCAAGGTGTGCGGACTGACATGTGCGCTGATTCCCGCCAATTCGACATATTTGCGCAAAAGTTTCCAGCCGCCCATTCGTGTCAGCGGGCGTCCGTGCCAATTGAGGAATAGCACATCCCGATCTAATCCGCGGCGCGCCAGAATCGGTCGAGAAGTGCGCTGGTATTCCGTTACATAATAAATCGCCTGCTCACCAATCGGAACCAGCCGTTCTTTCGAGCCTTTTCCGAAAACGCTTACAAATCCCTGGTCGAAAAACAGCTCAGATTGTTTGATGGATAGCAATTCTGAAATACGCACGCCGGTGGCATAAAGGAATTCCAGCAGCGCTCTGTCTCTGATACCTTTAATATCGCTCAGGTCAGGTTGCTGCATGAGCAATTCGATATCAGACACATTCAATACAGAGGGAAGTTTTTGCGAAAGTTTGGGGAGCGCGATGATTTCTGTGGGATCATGGGAACACAAATTTTCGCCGATCAGGAATCGATGAAACATGCGTATTGCGGAAATATTTCTGGCAATGCTGGTATTGGCTAATCCGAGATCATTCAACAAATTAATATAGTTAACGATGTTTGAGGTTTGAATTTGATCAGGCACATCCAGGCGTTGATGTTTCAAATATTGGATATACCGTTGGAGGTCGGTTCGATAGGAAATTTGGGTATTTTCTGCCAGACTCCGTTCCACCTTGAGGAAATCTAAGAATTGGCATAATAACTCATCCATTTTACGATTATTCTGGTTTGTTGGTGGGCAGGATATGTTCGGTTAAAGATAGCGCAATACCAGACAGCATGACTTCGGGACCAAGCTTGGTGAAATCGCCCGATAGGAGGCTGGCATCGACATTGGCGTAAAGCGAGCATCCGGCTTCTTTCTCAATGATCAACCCGGACACCCTGCCTTTGAATTCGCCGATGAAAGTAATTTCGCCCAGCATTTCGCTGGCAACAAATCCATTGCAGAAGTGCAATTGCAAGTGAGTATTTGAGGTATAAACGGATATTAAATTACCAATTTCTTTGCCAATCGGAATATCCGGATAAATTTCAAGGGTTAATTTTCGTGCCGTTTCTTTATGTTCCAGCATAAAACGGTAATTATTTGCCTTGAACTTTGGCTTGACCCCCAGAATATTGGCAATTTCATTGATTTCAGTTTCTGTAAATTTAAATCCCATCACCGCCTCGTAATCATTGCGAAACAAACAAAACCCCGATTGCTGAATCGGGGTTTATTTCAGGTTAAATTAAAAATCGAATGATAAAAGCCGCAGTATCCTTCGATTTCGGTTCATAGCTTAACCACGTTGGTTGCTCTGGGCCCTTTGTCTCCGACCACAACTTCAAACTCCACATCCGCCCCCTCAGCCAGTGAGCGATAGCCGTCACCCTGAATGTCTGAAAAATGAACGAAAACATCTTGTCCATCTTCTTGTTCGATAAAGCCATACCCCTTATTGTCATTGAACCACTTAACCTTACCTTTTGCCATTACCTCCGAAAACTCCTTCGCTTTGCAGCCGATTATTCAAAACAATTTCATAGACATTACTGGAATTAATGCTATTTTGAACCACCGGCAAACACATCTATGAAACGAATAAAATATAAATAATATTTTCATGCTTGTCAAGCATTATTTTACCATATCATTTATTGATTTTTGCTGAAAAGAAATAGTAAATTGTTATAACCTTTAAAAAATCTATGAAAATGATGAAGCATGCGTTTTATTTGTCATATTACGTTCCTACAAAATTGTATATTTAAAATGATATTACTGAAACAACCAGACGAAAATATGCAAAAAATGAATCATATTACATTCATGATTTATTTGCTGGAAAAAGCAAGATTTAAGCTAAATTTATTTATATCAAACGCATTATATTGAAATTTTTCTCAGGTTCGTAAGTCCCGTTTGTGCAAATTTTTATGGGCTGGAATTCAAAATCATCGCCCCGAATCGTAAGCGGCTTCAGCGTTTTCATCTGGCAGAACACTCACAACCAGGTCAATTCTTTCACCGCTAAACACTTCGGTATCAGCCTCAATCGATTGCTTCAGTACGGTATTGGGCAGCAATTTGTCTGTGACTTGGTAGCTGATGCTGCCCACTTGCAAACCAGCTTTTTTGAGCAGCCGTTCTGCTGCATCGAGATCGGCGCCGATGACGAATGGGACCAAGAAGCGATCCGGAAATGGTCCTATGCTGACAACAATGCTGATTTTCGTACCGGCTTTCACTTCGCGTCCCGGCTGAATTGACTGTTCGGAAATAACACCTTCGGGATAATAGGATGAATGCTCCGGCGAAACATGATCGAGGATCAATCCTGCCGCTTGAATCGTCAATTTTGCGTCGCGCTCACCTTTGCCGACCAGCACTGGAACTTTGAAGTAGCGCTCGCCCATGCTTGTTACAACATAGACGCGTCGTCCCTTTTTTACGCGGGTGAATGCTGGCGGATTCTGCGAAATAACATAATTCGGCGGGAATCTTGAATCATATCGCTGGCTTTCGAGGACGATCTTGAATCCTTGATCCTGTAATATCAATTCGGCATCGCTGTAGGTGAGTTCTGTGATCTTCGGTATTTCATACTCCTGTCCGAGACGAACATAAATCGGCATCACAATGTTATCCATTATCAGAATAAAAACAAGCAAGCCAGCCAAAATAATCAAAGGCTTTTTGAGGTTCAATCGTTGCAGCCAGGTAATCACGCTATGAATTTTCTCATTCGTGTTCATACTTAAGCCTTTCACACATTATGCATTGCGCTGAAGTTTTACCGCAAAACTCCCATCAATCTCATGTTTATGCGGAAATGTACGGATGAAAAATGCATCGGTAACAAATTTTTCAGGAATTCGGGAAGGAGGCAAAACAAGGGAATAGCCTCGATGTCGCGCCAAAAATTTTTCAATAATTTCCTCATTCTCCTCCGGCTCAATAGTACACGTGCTGTAAATCAGGTGCCCTCCCGGGATTACCAGCCGGGAGGCATTTTCCAGGCATAGCAGTTGAAGTTCAGCCAGGTCCTTGATATCGGTTTCGTTCCGTTTCCAGCGAAGATCGGAGCGTTTTGACAGCACTCCTAATCCGGAGCAGGGAGTGTCGAGCAGAACCAGATGCGCCTGTCTGGCAGCCACTGTCGTGGCATCGGCTTGAACCAAATGAATATTATAAAGACCCAATCGCTGAACATTTTGCCGCAACAAATTCAATCGCTGCCAGCTCCGATCTATTGCGATAATCCTGCTCCGGCAGCGTGTCATCTCTGCGAGATGGGTGGTTTTTCCGCCGGGCGCAGCGCACATATCAATAATCAATTCCCCTTCCCAAGGATCTGCCAGAATGCCAACCAGACCTGCGCTGATATCCTGGACGCTGAATTGACCCTTATTGAATGACACGAGCGTCGTTAAATCGGTTGCCTTCTTCAGTTTTACAAAATTATCGAGAATTCCTTCATTTTCGACGGCGATCCCGGCATCTTCAAGCTCACGCATTAAATTGGCGGGCGTAGTTTGCATTGGATTGATCCGCAGCGTCAAATTAGGAATTTTATTATTTGCGCTGCAGAGCGACCGGGTTTCCTCAATACCGTAACGTTCAATCCAGCGCTTGACCATCCATTCGGGATGCGAGTACCCCACTGAGATCGCCTTGATCGGATCGATGGCTTCATCCGGGAATTGGATTGATGCCCTGTTTCGAAGATATGTTCTGAGTATCGCATTGACCCGATTCGCCCAGTATTGCCCTTTCAATTTTTTAGCAAGGCTTACCGCTTCATTTACAGCCGCGAATCCGGGGGTTTTGGTCATATAGTCAATTTGATACAGCCCGGTTTCTAATATCGCTTTGATCGGCAGCGGGCATGTTTTATAGTCGCCCTGGTAGAATTGCGTTACCAGCCATTCAAGCCTGCCCCGCCACCGTATTGAGCCATGAATAAGCTCAGATATAAACGCCTTATCAATTAAAGCCAAATCATGTTTGGCAAATTGATTATTTAGCGATATATCTGAGAATGCGCCATCTTTGCGGACACGGCATAAGATATCAACGGCAATATGTCGGGGTGACTTTGGCGTATTTACCCTCAATCGAAGCTTACATGAATAATTTATTGAAATCGTTGGTGCTGCTGCAAATCATGACCCCGCAGAAATTCTTCCGACGTCATACGGCGCCTGCCTTCGAGCTGCAATTCGAGAATATCGATATACCCATCAGCGGCAACAACGCGAATGAGTCCGGCTTTTCGATCCACCTCGCATATCTCTCCGCAAGCGGCATTCGCTTCCGGCAGGGCGTGAAGTGCTTTGCTCTTGAAAATTTTGAATACTTTTCCGCCAAGCAGGGAAAATGCTGCAGGATATGGTGATAGTCCCCTGATTTGATTGTAAATGGTTGCCGTATCCTTTGACCAATCGATTTGGCAGTGTTCGCGATTAATTTTCGGCGCCAGTGTGATCGTGCCCGTTTGTTCACGCTGCCGGACGGTATTGTCAGCGATCATATTCACCGCTTTGAGTACCAGGCTCGCGCCCATGTGCATGAGTCTATCGTGGAGCGTTCCAGCGTCGTCCTCATCATGAATTGGGATGCTGTCTTGAATGATAAGTTTGCCGGTATCGACCTTTTCATCGATGAAAAACACAGTCGCGCCGGTCTTAGTTTCCCCTTTCATGATTGCCCAGCTGATTGGTGCCGCACCCCGGTAACGCGGCAAAAGCGAAGCATGCAGATTAATTGTACCTTTTGGCGGAATGGTGAAAACAGCCGGTGGTAAAATTCTGAAGCCCACAACCACATACACATCAGCCGCAAACTGATGCAATTGGCGGATGAATGCCTGTTCCTTCAATTTTTCCGGTTGCAGAACAGTCAGATGGTTTTCAATGGCAAAAGCTTTTACCGGAGAAGGCTTCAATTTTAAACCGCGCCCTGATGGTTTATCCGGTGCAGTTACAACCGAGAGTACTGAATGCTGGCTATTCAGGAGCGCATCGAGCGTGGGAACGGCGAATTCGGGCGTACCCATAAATATGAGTTTCATGTCATCGGCTTCTATTAATATTCTTGTCAAAGGAAGCGGGATTTTTCAACTCGTTCTTATGTTGTGTTGCCATGAAATAAAAAGAATCAGTTGCTGCATTACGCAATCCTTTTTTTAGTCCCGCCTCTTGAATACTGCGCCAGGGATCCCTCAGGTGTTGTTTCCGAAAATCAGTTCGGGAAGCAACTCATCCTGCAAAAATTACCAGAGCCGGGGATGAACCTATGCTGGCGTTTTCTGCCTGGCTTTTTCTTCTTTAGCAATATTTTTGAGTTGTTTCGAGATTAACTTTTTCCTCAGGGTTTTGATTCTATCGACAAAAAACACACCGCGCAAATGATCAATCTCATGCTGGAGAACGCGTGCCAGCAAACCTTCAGCCCATGCCTCTACTGATTCACCATCTATGGTTTTGTATGAAATCCTGACTTTATCCGGACGAAATACCTCTTCCCGGATGTCTGGGACGCTTAGGCAGCCCTCTTCCGCAGATACTTCCGCGCCATCTGTTTCCAGAATTTTCGGATTAATAAAAGCCATTGGCATTTGGTTTTCAAAAATCAAGCTCAGATCGACAACAATGAGCGCGATCGATTCAGCAACCTGGGGTGCAGCCAGACCGATTCCGTCGGAAGTTACCATCGTTTCGATCATATCATTCGCCAATTGCTTCACATCGTCGTCGATCTGTTCGATCTCTGCCGCCTGCATCCGCAGGATTGGATTGCCATAATGGATGATGGGTAACAAAGCCATGTTATTCTTGCTCCACCTTGCGCGCGATTGAACTTGATGAAATCTCTATCTTGACGTTATCTGCTACTTTCAGAATAGTGACACCGTCCTTTTCTCTTGCACCCTGGATGACGCCATAGATGCCTCCGGCTGTGACGACTTTATCGCCTTTTTGCAGCGCCGCGATCATCTGCTGATGCTGTTTCTGCTTTTTCTGCTGTGGACGGATCATGAGAAAATACATGATCGCAAAAATTGCTACCATCATGATAAGCA
The DNA here is from genome assembly GCA_016927835.1 of Candidatus Zhuqueibacterota bacterium. Taxonomy (GTDB): domain Bacteria; phylum Zhuqueibacterota; class Zhuqueibacteria; order Thermofontimicrobiales; family Sulfurfontimicrobiaceae; genus Sulfurfontimicrobium. Next base: position 52,318 of record JAFGMA010000200.1, read on the forward strand.
TCATCGATGTTCCGCCGCCGCTCTGCCCTTCAGTTTGCGGTGCCATGAGTAGAATGAAAAATAACACATTAACCTCCCTTGGTTTGACCTGATAAGATAATAAATCCCTCGAATAGATTCAAGAAATTTGAGTTAACTTTGCGATGTCGAATTTGAAGCATACCGCTCAAAAAATCCCTTTTGCCACACGCTGTATTGGTTTTCGATAATTGCTTTTCGTATTAGCCCGACCAATTCCAGATAAAAATATAAATTATGATAGCTTGCCAGGCGCAACGCCAGGATTTCCCCGGCTTGAAACAGGTGTCTGATATAAGCACGCGTGAAATTTTGACAAACATAACATTGGCATGCGTCATCGATGGGACGGAAATCATCCCTGTAAAGCGCATTTTTGATAACCAGCGGACCATTTTTTGTAAAAACCGTTCCGTTGCGACCATTCCGTGTCGGGATTACACAATCGAACATGTCCACGCCATAGCCCACTGCGGTTACAATGTCCTCCGGTTTGCCAACGCCCATCAGATAGCGCGGTTTCTCAGGCGGCAAAAGAGATGCACTTAGTTCGGTCATTTCGTACAGCGCCGGCTTGGGTTCGCCCACCGACAGTCCCCCGATAGCGTAACCCGGAAAATCCAGGTCGACTAATCCGCGGGCGCTTTCTCTGCGCAACGGTTCATAAATGCTGCCCTGCACAATGCCAAAAATCGATTGCTCATATCCAAATTTGGGATCGCTGGCTTGATACTGCTGCAGCGAACGCTCTGCCCATTGTTGCGTTATTTTATTTCCCTGGGCTGCCTCGTCGTAACTGCACGGATACGGATTACATTTATCCAAGACCATCATCACATCGGAACCCAGGCTGCGTTGAATCTGAATGACTTTTTCCGGGGTGAACAGATGATACGATCCGTCGATATGCGATTGGAATGTCAGTCCCTCAGCGGTGACTTTATTCAAATCCGCCAGACTAAAAACCTGGTAGCCGCCGCTGTCGGTTAAAATTGGTTTTCGCCAATTTGAAAATGCGTGCAGACCCCCGGCTTTCTCAATTAATTCCGATCCCGGGCGCAGGTACAGGTGGTATGTATTGCCCAAAATGATTTGAGCACCGAGTGTGACCAATTCATCCGGCGACAGCGATTTGACGGTTCCCTGGGTACCTACCGGCATAAAAATAGGCGTTTCAATGGTGCCATGCGCGGTTCGGATGATGCCGGCTCTCGCTGAGCTTCTCAAATCTTGATGCGTGAGTTCGAATTCCAATCCTTCATTACCCGGATTTTAATTGGTCAACAGGTCCAGTGCCTGATCAACTTTTTCTATTCCGACAATTTCAATGCGATTTTCGCTGCGCAACGATTTAAGATTCGCCTGCGGAACGATGCATTGCTTAAATCCCAATTTCTCGGCTTCGGTTATGCGCTTTTCGATTTTTGATATCGCTCGAATTTCACCGCCTAACCCGACTTCACCCAGCAAAATCGTTTTCGGGTGAATTGCTCGATTTTTCAAGCTGGATACAATTGAGACAACGATACCCAGGTCTGCCGAAGTTTCATCGGCTTTTACGCCGCCGACAACATTGATAAAAACGTCTTGCGTCCCCATCCTCAAACCAACCCGTTTTTCAAGCACCGCCAATAGCAGTGCCAACCGTTTGGCATCTACGCCGGCGGTGGTTCGTTGGGGCAAGCCATAACTCGTCGGACCCACCAGCGCCTGAATTTCAACCAGAATGGGTCGCGTTCCTTCCATAAGGCAAACGACGGATGAGCCGGATATTTTTTCTTTGCGCTGGGACAGAAATATTTCCGATGGATTGGGGACTTCGCGAAGCCCCTTTTCCGTCATTTCGAAAACGCCGATTTCATTCGTTGAACCGAAGCGATTTTTTATGGTCCGGAGGATGCGATAAATGTGTTCCCGGTCGCCCTCGAAAAAAAGCAGCGTATCCACCAGATGTTCCAACACTTTGGGACCGGCGATATATCCGTCCTTTGTCACATGCCCGATGATAAATATTGGAATGGACTTCGATTTGGCGATTGTCAAAAATTGCAGGGCACACTCCCGAACCTGGCTGAGACTTCCCGGTGCGCTTTCGAGTTCTCCCTGGTACATCGATTGGATCGAATCGACGATGATCATCGACGGATTCATGGCTTCTATATGCTCGACAATCGATTCGAGATTCGTTTCCGGGAGCAAGTACAATGCATCGGAATTCAACTGAAGCCGGTTCGCGCGCATTTTGGTCTGAGAGGCGGATTCTTCGCCCGAAACATAGAGAATCGGGAATGCCGTACTCGCCAGATTGACCGCTTCCTGAAGCATCAGCGTTGATTTTCCAATCCCCGGATCACCCCCAATCAGCACCAGCGAACCCGGCACGATCCCACCGCCCAGCACCCGATTCAACTCGCCAGTCACACATTTGATCCGCTCGCCATCCTTATAATCGATTTCCGCCAGCGGAATAGGCTTAGAGCTCGCGTTGGCGATAGAGCGTTTCTGCGTTGCTGGCGCTTGGATCCGTTCCTCAATCATGCTGTTCCATTCACCACATTCGGAGCAGCGACCCAGCCATCTGGCTGAAGTAAATCCGCAGGCTTGACAGATAAATTGTGTGCGATCGCGTTTTTTCTTTACGCTCATAAGCTTGAATGGATGCTGTGTCAAAAAAGATCAGGCAAAATTCGAAATGCGTCGATTTTCCGAAGAACGAGTTTTCACATCCGGAGGCAATGAATTGGATCAGGATTTAAAATCAAGCAATTTGATAATTAGTGCTTGAACGAAAATTAACATATTCATGCTGAACGGAGTCGAAGCATACTGAATTAATAAGGACTTATCACCCTTCGACTCCTCTCAGGGTGAAGAAATATTGACTTTTCGTTCAGCCACTAGTTATATTTTTTTCACATCGTGCTTTTCAAAGAGTGAAACAGCGGCACTTGAACGAAATAACTATTACCGCCTTTCTTTGGCTGCTGTAAACTGGCTTAGCCTGATATGTTATGCGCTTCTCTGCTTTGCGCAATGTATAGTTTTACTGTATTCAAAAGCTGAATTTGAAATTTCTATCTCACATCAAAAACGCATTCCAAAGCGTATCTTACATACAAATAGCGAGATAGATGCTAACCTTTGACTTTTCAAGTACCTAAAAATATTAAAAAAATCTGCAAAAGTCAAGATATTTCTACCCCGTCAGGTACGCAATTTAATCTGGCACGCTGCGGAAATCTGATAGGTATCAGGCAGCGATTGCACCGGCTCGATACAAGCCGATGGACTCAAGCCCACACTATCAGTCACGAAGCAATATTTTGCCTGGTAGCTTATCCTGGATTATTCATATAAATTGCAAAAATCAGAATTTTCGGGGATGATGCGACATTCAGACTAAAAAGTAAACTAGATTTAGCCACTGATTTTCAATGATTTAACACTGATAAAAGCAACGCAGTACACTAAATCCGTGTTTCATCCGTGCCAATCAGTGGCTAAAAAATGAATACGTTTAAATTTAAAAATGATCCCTTCCGAGCGCACCAATCGGCATTTTAGGAGGTGGGATAAAACAACCTGGGCATTTTGCTTAATAATAATTTTGATTAATAGCCACTTAATACATTTGA
>JAFGMA010000201.1 GCA_016927835.1 Candidatus Zhuqueibacterota bacterium
ACCTGAATATGAATTTCTTCGTCCTCGAAAATTCAGAATTAAGACGGCAAGGCTTCGAGGACAAATTTCCCAGGGAATTGCTTTTCCAATCGATATGATTAAAGAATTGGAAGGCGTCGAGATCAAAGAGGGGATGGATGTCTCTGAACTGATCGGCGTTCAAAAATATGAGCCGCCGCCAGCCGTGATGACCAGCGGACAGGTAAAAGGCGGTTTTCCTGGCTTCATTCCCAAAACCGATGAGATGCGAATCCAGTCTGTCCCTGATGTGTTGACCCGACCTGAAAATGTCGGCAAACGCTGCTACATCACTGAAAAAGTGGACGGCACCAGTGCTACCTATTATATTCACGATGGCGAATTTGGCGTCTGCTCCAGGAATCTCGAATTGCTGGAAACCGACGCCAATATCCACTGGATGGTTGCCAGGCAACATGATATTGAAGGCAAACTCAGAAAGCTCAATCGCAATATCGCTGTCCAGGGCGAAATATTGGGGCAAAAGATTCAGAGCAATAAATACAAATTGCAGGCTCACAAAGTTCTGATCTACAGCATTTTTGACATTGATCGGTTCGCTTATTTGATGTTTGAGGATTTTATCGCCCTCGCAAAAGAAGCTGGCCTCGAAACAGTCCCAGTGCTTCGGGACGATTACATTCTTGGTACCGATGGTGTGGATGGTTTGGTCGCGCTTTCCAATGATAAAAGCGTGCTTAATCCTGAACTCCCGAGGGAAGGGATTGTGATCCGACCTGTTATCGAAGCCCAGGATCCTGAGCTGGGAAGACTGAGCTTTAAGGTGGTGAATCCTGAGTTTTTATTGAAATATGAAGAGTAGTTGGGGGAGGAACGATTGCTAAACTTGATAAGTTTGGTGATCGTTTAAAGTTAAATAAGACTAAAATAGTCTGGTATAAATAAGAACATTATCGGAATAGTTGTGGGAGATTAACTTTTATTAAGGGACAAAGGAAGGAATGAAATGAAAACAATAGTATTATCGACAATTGCCGTTCTGTTGATAAATGTAACAGGATTAATGCCGCAGCAATTCGGCAGCGTGGCTGGAACGTTTTCCAATGAAAATTTAACCATCTATTTAAATGGTGAAAATGGAAATTACACAGGGAAGATTATAATGAATGAAATGACATTTCCTGTGGCAATTCAATGTCCTGATGGCAAATCGATTCAGGGGAGCTATAGCTATCAGGGTGCAAATTTTCCAATTTATGGGACGCTTGCGGGAAACACCATGAATTTGATTAACGATGGCTTTCGCTTTGCGCTGCAACGACAAACATCCTTACCAGCAGCAACTCAGCCAGTGGCACAAACTTCCTCAGTATCGTCAGCGCCGAATCAAAAGTTGACTAGCGAAGAAGTTGGTGATCCGTATTTCGGTTTTAAATTCGTTCCCCCATCAGGCTGGATTGCGCAGAAAACTGACGCAGGATACGTGCTGGGTTCAAATTCAGAACAGGGAATTATTTTGATCATCCCTCACCATTATCAAAATCTTGACGCCATGAAAAGTGCGGCAGAAGAGGGATTGGCTGATGAGAATGGAACTCAGCTTCAAATGAAGGGGAGTGCGCAACAATTTGGTGACAGTGGAATCGAAGTCAATTTTGAGGGACTGGTTCAATGGCAGCAGGCAAAGGCGCATGCGATTGGAATGCTCTCCCCGTCTGGCGGTGGAGTAACGATAATTGTGGCTACTGAGTCTGCCAGGTTTGGTCAGATTTATGAAAACTATGCTCGATCAATTGCCAAAAGCGTAAAATTTTTCAAGCCAGAAACGCCATCAGCCGTTAATGAGTGGAGGCAGAAGTTGAACAATTCTAGGCTTACCTACCTGTGGAGCTACTACAGCGGCGGTGGAACTGATGGCTCTTATGTCGGTGGCTCCCAGAAAACCGTCATTGATCTTTGTGCGAAAGGGAATTTTCGTTTTTTTGATGACAGTCAGGTCGCAGCCGATGGAGGCGGCGCCAGTGGTTATAGCGGTGGCAGCAGCAATGGCGATGGCACCTGGGAGATCAGCAGCCAGGGACAAAGTCCCTTGTTGCGTTTAAAATTTCACAATGGAAAAGTTTTTGAATATGTGCTTACGATCCAAGATGGAAAGACCTATCTGAACGATAAGCGATTTTTCAGAACGTATAGCGATGATGATAATGCGGAATATCGACCGCAGTGTTGGTGATCGATTTTTGGTTAGCTGGCGGATGCAAACATTTATTTAAAAAAAATGCTAATTTAAAATACAAGGAGAAAACAATGATATTCAAGACATCGAATTTACCGTACGCGTATGATGCGTTAGAACCCTACATTGATGCTCGCACCATGGAAATTCACCATGACAAGCATCATGTGGCATATACAACCAATCTGAATAAAGCACTAGAATCAGCCAATCTCAAAGCCGATAGTGTAGAAAAATTATTGGCGAATTTGAATGATGTACCCGAAGCGATTCGCACCGCGGTTCGCAACCATGGCGGGGGACATGTGAACCACGATCTGTTCTGGCAAATCATGGCAAAGAATGCTGGCGGCGAACCTACGGGTGATTTAGCTGCGGCGATTAAGAAGGAATTTGGCGATTTCAAGTCGTTCAAAGAAAAATTTTCGACTGCGGCTGCTACTCGATTCGGCAGCGGCTGGGCCTGGCTGAGCCTGAAAGATGGCAAATTGATCGTCAGCAGCACGCCCAACCAGGACTGCCCCATCAGCGAAGGCGCAATCCCAATTCTGGGACTCGATGTCTGGGAACATGCCTATTATTTGAAATATCAGAACCGAAGACCCGACTACATCGACGCCTGGTGGAATGTGGTCAACTGGAAAAAGGTAGCGGAAATGTTTGATGCTGCCATTTCAATTTCGGATTTACGAATTTAGATTTTAGAATGATTTGCTGTGAAATGAAGTAATGATTTTCTGGATCGATGGAGTATTGGAGTGATGGAGTAATGATCTGCCACTTACGCGCCGCACCACTCCATCGCTCCAAAATTCGCTTTACTGGGGAAGCGATCTGGAAAAGAAATTTCTATTGTTCTTGACATCGTTAAGGGACGTGAATTAAATACCTTTCCGATTTGCAAAGGATCCTTGCCCATAGAAAGGCAAGATTGCTTTATCAAATGAGTAACTTAAGTAATTCACAGTCCTAAGTGAGTTAAGTAAGTTGAGTGAGGTAAGTGAGGGCTGCTTGATTTTTGATTATTTTTTCATTCAGGCATCCAGAATCCAGCCTCAAGGAACTTCATCTAATTTAAATCGATAAATCTAAGTACAAAACAATATTGTTTTCTTGGGACAATAAAGGAGCATTTTGATGAGTTATAAAATATTATCCAGAATCCCAGTCATCTTTCTGATTTTGATTTTATTCGGATTTTACCTGAACGCAACTGATATTCGGGCACAAGAAAAAGCAGATTCAATGAAAATCAATGAGCATCTGAAGCCATTGCTTCCCTTCGTGGGCAAAACCTGGAAAAGCGAATTCCATGGCTCAACGCCTGAAAAACCAGTTTATGACGTCCAGCATTGGGAACTGATCTTAAACGGTCAGGCAATTCGCATCATGCATTCGCTCAATGAGGGCGCTTATGGCGGTGAGACCATCGTGATGTGGGATAAAGAAAAGAAACAATTGATCTATTTCTATTTTACCACAGCAGGATTTTATACGCAAGGAACGTTTAGTTTCGACGGCAAAAAGTGGATCGGACATGAAAACGTCACAGGCAATAAAGAAGGCATTACCGAAGTGAAATCCATTGGCGAGATTTTGCCCGATGGCAGGTTGCATAGCAAATCGCAATATCTGAAAAATGGCGATTGGGTGGATGGACACGAGTTTTTTTATGTGGAGGATCCAGGCGCAAAGGTGGAGTTTAAGTTTTAATTGACAATTATCAATGCGCCTTGCGCATCTGCCTATGGCATGATTGACCATTCACAATTGACAATTAAAAAAAAAGGTTCTTCTCCCAATGTTGGTAGGAACCACAATATATAGTATTTCGTATTGTTATTAAATTAATAGACATCTATTCATTTATTAG
>JAFGMA010000202.1 GCA_016927835.1 Candidatus Zhuqueibacterota bacterium
ACTTCTGTAGTTGACGTCAACAACCGGTCGTTTGATTTAGTACAATAATATACCATTGGCACGGATGTAACACAGATTCTTTGTGCTGTATTACGCTTATCCGTATTCAATCAGTGAAAATCCGTGGCGAAATTCTATTTGTGTACCTTTTTTGTCTGAATATTGCCTGATGCCCGATAATCGCGATTTTAGAAATTCAATAAACTCACGAGGTTAAAAAGTATTCATCCTGAATATTTATTTCATGCGATCTGATACCAGATTGATTTCAAGTTTGAGAGGATATGAAAATGGTCAAAATATTGATCGTTGAAGATGAAAAAGTTGTTGCGATGGACATTCAGAACACAGTAAAAACAATCGGTTACGAGGTCGCCGCAACCGTTTCGGTAGGGGAAGAGGCGATTCGGAAAGCCGAAGAGTCGAGACCGGATTTGGTTTTGATGGATATTGTATTAAGAGGCGAAATGGATGGCATCCGAACCGCCGAAAAAATTCGCCAACAATTTGACATTCCGGTGGTCTATTTGACAGCTTATGGTGATGAAAACACCTTCAGCAAAGCGAAAATCAGCAAGCCGTTCGGATATATCCTCAAACCATTTGATGAACGGGAGCTGCATATTAATATTGAAATTGCATTGTACCGCCATCAAATGGAACGTAAGCTCATGGCAAGTGAGGCTCGGTATCGTGGTGTGGTCGAAAATGCCTATGATGCGATCTATATCATTACCTCGGAAGGATTCGAATACGTTAATCCGGCATTCGAACAGCTTTCGGGTTATACTGCTGAAGAAGTACTTGATAGCAATTTTGATTTCTGGCAAACCATCTATTCGGAAGACAGAACCTTTGTCAAGGATAGGATGACAGCCAGGGCGAAGCGACAATCGTTGCCAGCCGCGTATCAATTCCGTCTCATTACCAAAAGCGGCGCTCTTAAAACAATCGAAGCAACAACCGTAGATATCGGAACAGCAGATGCGATTCGTATCATCGGTATTATTCGCGACATAACCGAAAGAAAAAATATGGAACTGGCGCTGCGCAATGAACGGGATCGCGCACAAAATTATCTGGATATTGCCGGCGTGATGATTCTGGCGCTTAATGAAAATGCAGACGTCACGTTGGTGAATGAAAAAGGCTGTGAAATTCTCGGCATTGATGAGCGGGATGTGCTGGGCAAAAATTGGTTCGATCATTTCGTTCCCGAAGAGCATCGGGAGCAGATGAAGGCGCAATTCATACTACAGATGGACCAGGATATTGAATTTGCTGAATATACTGAAAGTGAGATCGTGACCAGTACAAAAAAACGTCGAACCATTGCCTGGCATCACAGAGTACTTAAAGATGGGAGTGGAAAAAGCGTCGGCACGTTGAATTCCGGCGAAGACATTTCCGAACGATTGCAGGCGGAACTTGCACTACGTTTCAATGAGCAAAAATACCGAATGCTATTCGATCTGTCGCCAACGTCGATCACGCTGGTGTCTCTTGATGGTAAAATTCTCGATTGTAATGCAGCAACCCAGGCTATTATCGGGCTGCCAAAAGATAAGCTCGTAGGGCGATCAATGTTCGATCTCGGTGTTATTCAGAAAGATGAAGCGATAAGGTACATGGAATTATTTTCTCAACTCATCGCCGGTGAGAAAATAATGCCGTTTGAAGCCAAAATCACCACCGGGAACAATATCACTCGATGGATTGAAGTTTTCCCATCAATTTTCAAAAGCGCAAATAAGCTCTCTGCGATCCAAATGATTGCGCGCGATATTACTGATTATCGTAAATTGAAATCTCAATTGCTGCAATCGCAAAAAATGGAAGCTATCGGCAGCCTGGCAGGCGGCGTTGCCCATGATTTCAATAATTTATTGACAGCCATCACCGGCTACACGGAATTGTTGCTCGGAGAGGCATCACTCAGCGATCCGGTTCGATCCGATCTCGGCGAAATCAAACAAGCTGCCGATCGTGCCGCAGATCTCACGCGTCAACTGCTCGCTTTCAGTCGACGACAGCCACTACAGCCCAAAATTATCGATCTGAATCTCACTGCTGCAAACATGAGCAAAATGCTAAACCGGCTCATTGGCGAGATGATAGAAATGGAAATTTCGCTTCAGCCCAACTTGCCCCGGATTAAAGCCGATTCCGTGCAAATCGAGCAGGTGATAATGAATCTGGCTATCAATGCACATGATGCTATGCCCGAGGGGGGCAAGCTGCTGATTTCTACCCGACTGACAAGTATTGACGAACAATATTGTCGGATGTATCCATACGCGAGCCAGGGCGATTTTGTGTGCCTCTTTGTGGAAGATAGCGGAACCGGCATAGATAAATCCATTATGAAACACATTTTCGAGCCATTTTTTGGCACCAAGGCACCCGGCATCGGAACCGGATTGGGATTGTCTGTCGTTTACGGCATCGTCAAGCAGCACGGTGGATGGATCAATGTATACAGCGAACAGGGACAGGGCGCCATCTTCAAAGCCTATTTTCCGGCATTTTCAATTACTCAGGAGGACGAAACCCAGGTGACGATATCATTGCAAAAATTAAAGGGACATGGGGAAAAAATATTATTAATTGAAGACGAAATGACGGTTCGGGATTTTGTTGCGCGGGCATTGGAAGAGCATGGATACGAGGTTCAAAAAGCAGGTGATTTGAAAACTGCTGAGAAGTTATATAACATGCAAAAACAGAACTATAGCCTGATTTTTACCGATGTCGTACTCCCCGATGGATCGGGCATTCAGCTTGTTAATCGGCTATTAAAACATAGAAACAATCTCAAAATTCTTTTCTGCAGCGGCTATACGGAAAAAAAATCCAAATGGACATTGATTCGCGAGCAAGGATTTCGTTATATCCAGAAACCTTACACGCTTACCGGCTTGCTGCAACTGATTAAAGAGATATTGTCTGGTGTTGACAGCGAGCGATCCTGAATAACGGAATCGGCATTTGCGCTGTTCGGAGAAAAAAATCGACCTGCCGATTTCGAAGATAGCTCTGTGTCTTTGAACTAAATCAGATTCAAGGTTCAATAGTTCCCGACTAAGTATTAGAAATATTCTGATTTTGCATTGTTTTATAATGCATACCAGGCGGTTTGCTATTCCGGAAAAATCTTTTTGATTTTGTGTACCGGATTGAAAATTCACATCCAAATAAAGTCCTTATTTCTTCACCCTGAGCGGAGTCGAATGGTGATAAGTCCTTGTTAATACAATATTTTTCGACTCCGCTCTGCATGAAAATATTAGTTTTCGTTCAAGCACTATTAACAGAAAAGATTTCTCCTGAATAACACGGCAGTTTCATTTTAATCCCATACGAGCAGTCCGCAATGAGCTTCATGTTGCTTTAGGTGAAGAATAAATTGTGATAACTAGCAAAATTCCAACATTTGCTGTCTTTGCGAGTGATGAATGAGCGAAGCAATCTCCAAGAACATAAGCGCTTATCGATGAGGCGACGTGCAACGATTGCTTTGCCGGGCGCTTCCGGCAAAAAATGCCTCGCAATGACATTTTAAAGACTTTTCATTCAATCATCAAGTAAACCGCGGGGAACGATGAAATGGAACAATTTGCAGTGAGAATTACAGTGGTCGATGGCGTCTGCCAGGATAATTATCATCAAATCGGGCGCGAATTCATCGTCAACGAAGCCACACCCGCCGGAATGTGCCTGGGTGCCTGGCAAGCAATTGCGCCTTATCTAACTGCCCTCAGGTATGGCGGCAATTTTCCCTGGGAATCTGAAAAAGGCGTCGCGGTCGTCCATTGCCCGGATCCGAATGGCATCACGTTCGAATTGAGACGAATTGAGTAAACCGGATCCGGATTGCTGCATTGGTTTTCGCCGGGCACGCTGTCGAAACTATTGAAAGGAGAATTAATGCCCCATGCACATCCCAACATACTCTGGCTCATGACGGATGAGCAGCGCTGTGATTCACTTGGCTGTTATGGCAGTGCATGGGCGCATACGCCGAATCTGGATGCGCTGGCAAACCAGGGCGTGCTGTTCGAAAACGCGCATACGCCGGCTCCGGTCTGCGTGCCGGCGAGGACCTCCGTTCTCACCGCCAGGTATCCGTCGCAGACAGGTGTCTGGCACAATAATATCGATCCGGCGACGCCTGTAGAAAACCTGATGGGGCATTTCCGTCATGCCGGGTATCGAACAGCCTCTTTCGGAAAACAGCATTATGTGGGCACAGCAGCCTTTGAGGTTGAAGCCGGGGGCTGCCTGTCGAAGCACGTGCATTATTTCGGATATGACGTCAGTTACCGTGAGGCTGATTTCGACGTGATAAAATACCCGGGTCAGCGATATAATTGGATTTTTGGCGGCAGGTTCCCCGCAGACTCCTCGGAAACGGCTGAAGCGCAAGTTATTGAATTTGCAAAAGATTGGCTTGAGCGAAACGGGGCAGAACAGCCGTTCTTTCTGCGGATTTCGTTCAATGGTCCGCATACGCCGGTTGTCCCGCCCGAACCCTTTGATACCCTGATCCCGTGCGATAGTATTCACCTTCCTGAAGTGTGCGAAACACTCCCGGAGAATTGCCCCGGTTGGCTTTCGCAGGAACTCATTCAAACATCCGCTGCATCTCCGCTGATGCGCGAGCAGATTTTGAAAATGCGCCAATATTATTATGGAGAGGTTTCGTACCTGGATTCATTATTCGGGGAGTTGATCACCTGGATGGCATACGCCGGATTGCTCGAAAATACCATCGTAGTGTTCTGGTCGGATCACGGAACCCACCTGGGAGATTACGGATTGGTTCAAAAGCAGACATTTTTCGAGCCAGTTGTGCGGGTTCCTTTTTTCTTCTGGTATCCTGAAAAACTGGTTTCGCCAAAGCGGATCAAAACCCCGGTTGAAACCCGAGCCATGCTGCCAACCCTGCTGGAACTGGCGCAATTGCCTGCGGTTGATGCAGCTTCCCCCGGTCTCACTTCGATGCTCCTCTCCCCCGCCGAACCGGAAATTCGACCTGTATTCAGCGAATTCACATTGACATCTTTCGAGCGCTATTTGCAGCATAGCGGTCGCCTGGTGCTGGTACGCGATGGCGATTGGAAACTGTCCGCCTGCCTGGATCCTGAGCCGCACGATTTTGCGCTCTACCATCTGGCAGAAGATCCGTTCGAGCTGGAGAACCTGGCAGATGATCCGAACCACGCCGGGCAAAAAGAGCATCTGCTACACCTTATCCTGACCCATCTTCAATAAAGCCGGGAACGATGATCGCGGCTTTTGCTGCTGATGCCTTCCCGATATTTGTCCGGTGAAACGACTCATTAGGGCACTCCCCCAAAACAGGGCGCTTTACCCCATCGGTAATCCCTCAGATACCGCGTCCCAAACTCCTGTTTGAGAACCCATGGGGGCATTGCAACCCATGCAAAAAGCCAATACCTGAGAGATTACATCCATTCCGTAATCCATCAGTTATAGGAAGGAATATAGCCTTTCAAAGGTTACGAACCTCTGAAGGGCTAGAAAGGCTAATTATCTTCCCACAATCGCAGTCATTTTTCTGCCATGATAAATTTTACACTGAATGAGAACACCGATTAAACGGATGCAGCGGATTTTAACGGATTTTTTTAATTACATTAAAAAATCAAGACAATAAAGGATGGCGGTAAAATTATGGATTTCAAATTGAAATTTTCAAATCTTCCAGAATTTACATCTATAAAAA